>DASTGK010000517.1:0-4293 GCA_035719085.1 Anaeromyxobacteraceae bacterium | reverse complement strand
CCGCGCTCGAGCAGCGCCCACGCGCAGAAGAGGCCCGCAGGTCCTGCGCCGAGGACGATGGGCGGCGCGGCGGGCGGGCGCGCGAGGGGCGGGGGCGGGTCCGGCTCCGGCACGCGCGCAACGTCTGCGGGCGCGCCGCGGATCTCGCCCTCGACGACGACCTCGAGGTTCACGAGCCACCGCACGTGGCCCTTCTTGCGCGCGTCGAGCGAGCGGCGGACGACGGCCACCTCGACGAGCGACCGCGCCTCCACGCCGAGCCGCTCGGCGACGCGGCGCGCCAGGAGCGCGTCGTCCTCGTCGAGCCAGAGCGGGATGTTGGGGACGCGGTAGCGCATCGGTGCCATCGCCTCGGCGTGCTGGGGCGCGAAGGTTGCTACGCATCGGGGCCGCGCCCGGGGCGCCCGTTGCGTACTCGATTACGCACCGCCAGGCGAGCGGCGGAGGGGCCCCAGGAGGACCAACTCCCCGGAACGGCTGGCGATATCTCCTCCTACGTCACGGTGGCCCCGCGATTGCTCTAGTCCTCGGCCATCGAGGGCCGGCCGTCGATCGAGTCGAACGGCCCGCCCAAGGGAGAAACTCAATGGTACCAGGCAAGCTCGACGTCAAGGGGACCCAGATCCTCGCCAAGTCGCTCTTCAAGGAGCTGCGCGGCAGCGGGTACACCCCCAACCAGATCCTGAGCCTGTCGACCGAGCTGATCGACCTCGTCACCCAGGACCTCAAGTCCGGGCACGATGCGCCGCACCCGGCGATCCTCGCCGACAAGGAGGCCGGCGACTGGCGGGCCGCGCTGTAAGCCCCCGCCAGCAGGCCACAATCTCGCAGCGCGAAGCACCGAGAGAGGGACGGCGCCCACCCGTGGCGCCGTCCTTTTTTCGTGCCTGGAATCCGGGCGGTCGGCTCGTTGACACCCCCGGTCCTGGCAAGTAGGTTGGGCGCCCAATTTCAACCCCCAGGGCGGGAGGCACCAACCATGGCGCGCATTGCGATCAACGGGTTCGGGCGGATCGGGCGTTGCGTTCTCCGGGCGGCGATCGAGCGGGGCGTGAAGGACCTCGAGTTCGTCTCGATCAACGACCTCACGGACACCAAGACCCTCGCCCACCTGCTCAAGTACGACTCGGTGCACGGCGTCCTCGACGCCGAGGTGAAGCACACCGCCACCGGCATCGTGGTGAACGGCAAGGAGATCCAGGTCACCGCCGTGAAGAACCCGGCGGAGCTGCCCCACGCGGCCAACAAGGTGGACCTGGTGCTCGAGTGCACCGGCCTCTTCACCGCCCGCGAGAAGGCCGAGACCCACCTCGCCGCCGGGGCGCCGCGCGTCCTCATCTCGGCGCCGGCCACCAACCCGGACATCACGGTGGCCTTCGGCATCAACCACACCGCCATCGACAAGGCGAAGCACAAGATCATCTCGAACGCCTCCTGCACCACCAACTGCCTCACGCCGGTGGCCAAGGTGCTGCTCGAGAGCTTCGGCATCAAGCGCGGCCTGATGACGACGATCCACAGCTACACCAACGACCAGAACCTGCTCGACCTGCCGCACACGGACCTGCGCCGCGCCCGCGCCGCCGCGCTGTCGATGATCCCGTCGACCACCGGCGCCGCCAAGGCCGTGGCCGAGGTCATCCCGGCCCTCAAGGGCAAGCTGCACGGCACCTCGGTCCGCGTCCCGACCCCGAACGTCTCGCTCGTGGACCTGACGGTGGAGCTGGAGAAGGCCGCCACCGCCGAGGCCATCAACGCCGCGTTCAAGGCGGCCGCCGAGGGCGCGCTGAAGGGCGTGCTCGCCTACTCCGACGAGCCGACCGTCTCCATCGACTACAACGGCAACCCGGCCAGCTCCATCTTCGACGCCACCAGCACCTTCGTCATCGACGGCAACTTCGCGAAGGTCTTCAGCTGGTACGACAACGAGTGGGGCTTCTCGAACCGCATGGTCGACGTCGCCACGTTCCTGACCCGGTAGCGCGGCGGGGAGGGGGAGAGCCCAATGGCGCTCAAGATCATCGACGGCCTGCAGCTGGCCGGGAAGCGGGTCTTCATCCGGGTGGACTTCAACGTCCCGCTCGACGAGCAGCGGCGCGTCACCGACGACGCCCGCATCCGGGCGGCGCTGCCGACCATCCGGTTCGCCATGGGGCAGAAGGCCAAGGTGATCCTGGCCTCCCACCTCGGCCGCCCCAAGGGCAAGCCCGAGGACAAGGAGAAGCTCACCCTCGAGCCGGCCGCTGCCCGCCTCTCGGAGCTGCTGGCGCAGGACGTGATCCTGGCCGACGACTGCGTCGGCGACGGCGTCAAGAAGCTCGTCAAGGACCTGAAGGAAGGGCACGTCCTCCTCCTCGAGAACCTTCGGTTCCACCCGGAGGAGGAGAAGAACGACGAGGCCTTCTGCAAGGAGCTGGCGAGCCTCTGCGACGTCTGGGTGAACGACGCCTTCGGCACGGCCCACCGCGCCCACGCGTCGACGGCCGGCATGGCCCGCTTCGTCAAGGAGCGGGCGGCCGGCTTCCTCGTCCAGAAGGAGGTCGAGTACCTCGGCAAGGCGCTCGGCGCGCCCGTGCGCCCGTTCGTGGCCCTCGTCGGCGGCGCCAAGGTCTCCGACAAGATCAAGGTGCTCGACAGCCTGTTCGCCAAGGCCGACGCCGTCTGCGTCGGCGGCGCCATGGCCTACACCTTCCTCAAGGCGCAGGGCGTCCCCGTCGGCCGCAGCCTGGTCGAGGAGGACAAGCTCGAGCTGGCCCGACAGATCATCGACAAGGCCGCGGCCAAGAAGGTGGACCTGCTCCTGCCGGTCGACCACGTCTGCGGCGACGCCCCCAAGGAGACGGCGCAGCGGGTGGTGGTGGCCGACCGGGCCATCCCCGAGGGGCTGATGGGGCTCGACATCGGGCCCAAGACCCTCGACGCCTACCGGCAGCGCGTCCTCGCGGCCAAGACGGTCTTCTGGAACGGCCCCATGGGGCTCTTCGAGCAGAAGCCGTGGGCCGAGGGGACCTTCGGCATCGCCCAGGCGATGGCCAAGAGCCCGGCGGTCACCGTCGTCGGCGGCGGCGACAGCGCGGCGGCGGTGGAGGAGGCCGGCCTCGTCGACCAGATGAAGCACGTCTCCACGGGCGGCGGCGCCTCCCTCGAGTTCATCGAGGGCAAGGAGCTGCCCGGCGTGAAGGCCTGCGAGGAGTGACCGTGGCCCGCCAGAAGTTCGTCTGCGGCAACTGGAAGATGCACAGGACGGTGGCGGAAGCCCTGTCCCTCGTGAAGGAGCTGGCCGAGGGGCTGGCCGGCGACGCCCGCGTGCAGGTGGCGGTGGCGCCGCCCTTCACCGCGCTCTCGTCGGTCGCGGCGGCGCTGCGCGGCACGCCGGTGGAGCTGGCCGCCCAGGACGTCCACTGGGAGGCGCAGGGCGCGTTCACCGGCGAGGTCTCGGCCGCCATGCTGGCCGACGTCGGCGTGCGCCACGGCATCGTCGGCCACAGCGAGCGGCGGCAGCTCTTCGGCGAGACCGACGAGGCGGTGCGCAGGAAGGTCGGGGCGCTCCTGGCCGCCGGCCTCCGCCCCATCGTCTGCGTCGGCGAGACGCTGGCCGAGCGCGAGGCCGGCAAGACGCTCGAGGTGGTCGGCCGGCAGGTGCGCGGCGCGCTCGCCGGGCTGCCGCCGGAGCCGCTCGCGGCCCTCACCCTGGCCTACGAACCGGTCTGGGCCATCGGCACCGGCAAGACCGCCACCTCGGCGCAGGCCCAGGAGGTCCACGCCGCCATCCGCGCCATCCTCCGCGAGCTCGGCGGGGCGGTGGCCGACGCCATCCGGATCCAGTACGGCGGCTCGGTGAAGCCCGAGAACGCCGCCGAGCTCATGTCCCAGCCCGACGTCGACGGCGCGCTCGTCGGCGGGGCCAGCCTCAAGGCGAAGGACTTCCTCGCCATCGTGAAAGGTGCACTCCGTTGATCACGCTCGTCACCGTCGTCCACGTCCTCGTCTGCGTCTTCCTCATCCTCGTCATCCTGCTCCAGGCCGGTAAGGGCGGCGGCATGGGGGCCGCCCTCGGCGGCGGCGGCTCGCAGACCGTCTTCGGCGGCCGCGGCGCCCAGACCTTCCTCGGCAAGGTGACCAGCGTCAGCGCGGCCATCTTCATGCTGACCTCGCTCACGCTCGCCTACCACGCGTCGAAGACCACCTCGGTGGTCGAGCGCGTCCCGGCCGCGCCGTCCGCTCCGGCGCCCCTGCTCCCGCCGCCGGCCCCTGCGCCCGGCCAGGCCCCGGCGCAGCCCGCGCCGGCGACCC
>DASTGK010000516.1:0-27342 GCA_035719085.1 Anaeromyxobacteraceae bacterium | reverse complement strand
CCTCGCCACCCTCGCGCCCGCGGGGCCGCTCGCCGCCCAGGTGGCGTCGCTCGCCGCCCGCTGCGCCGACTCCGACCCGCGCTTCCCGCCGCTCGGGCCGGGCGACGCCGCCGGCCTCTCGGTGCGGGTGGCCGTCCTCGGCCCGGTGCGCCGGCTCGACGGCGCCGCCGCGCTCCGGCTCGGCGAGGAGGGCGTGGCGGTGACGCAGGGCTGGCACCGCGGCCTCCTCCTCCCCTCGGCCGCCGCCGGGAAGGGATGGGACGCGGGGCTGTTCCTCAAGCACGCCTGCCTCGCGGCCGGCCTCCCGGCCCGGGCGCACCAGGAGCCGGAGACGGTGGTCGAGGCCTTCGAGGCCCAGGAGCTCGGCGCGTGATGCTGACCGTCCTCTACGTCGTCGCCGCCGTGCTGGCGGTCTCGCTGCTCATCGTCCTCCACGAGGCCGGCCACATGTGGGTGGCCCGCGCGCTCGGGATGCGGGTGGAGCGCTTCAGCGTCGGCTTCGGCCCCGTCATCTGGTCGGGCGAGCGCGGCGAGACCGAGTACGCGGTGTCGGCCCTGCCGCTCGGCGGCTACGTCCGGATCACCGGCATGGCGGCCGGCGAGGACGTGGCGCCGGACGACCGGAGCGCCTACTGCAACCAGCCGGCCTGGCGCCGCGTGCTGGTGCTGGCGGCCGGCCCGGGCGCCAACTACCTCGCCGCCATCGCGCTCGCGGCCGGCCTCCTCTCCACCATCGGCCTGCCGACGCCCGACGGCTCGGCGCGGGTGGGCGACGTGCTCGCCGGGTCGCCGGCCGAGCACGCGGGGCTGCGCAGCGGCGACCGGATCCTCTCGGTGGCCGGCGCGCCGGTGGCCGGCTGGGCCGAGCTCGTCGGCGCCCTGCAGCGGCAGCCCGGCAAGACCATCGACCTCGCCATCGAGCGGGGCGGGGGGGGCGGGGCCGAGCGGCTCACCCTCCCCATCACGCCGGAGGACCGGGGCGGGCGCGGGCGGGCCGGCTTCACGCCCTACGCGCCGCGCGTGCGGCTCGCCGCGGGCGAGGCGCTCGTCGAGGGCTTCGGCCGGACCAACGCCGCCGCCGCCCAGACGCTCGCCGCGCTCGGGGCGATGGTCCGCCGCGAGCAGAAGGCGGAGCTCTCCGGGCCGGTCGGCATCGCGCAGGAGCTGGTGCGCGGCGCCCGGGTCGGCACCGACCGCTTCCTCACCATCGTCTGGTCGATCTCGGTGGCGCTGGCGCTCTTCAACCTGCTGCCCCTGCCCGCCCTCGACGGCGGCCGGCTCGTCTTCCTGGCCTACGAGCTCGTCACGCGCCGGCGCGTCAACGAGAAGGTCGAGAGCTGGATCCACGCCGCCGGCTTCATCCTGCTCATCGGCCTGCTCATCGCCGTGACCATCTTCGGGGATCTCGCCCGGATGTTCGGGCGTTGAATGCCCACGCGCTCGGCTGGTTGAGGCGGCCCCCCCGGCCGGAGTAGAGTCCCGGCCGCTGTGGGGGGAACCATGGCCACCTTCCGCTGCGCCGCCTGCGGCGCGGTCAACCGGCTCGCCTTCGGGCCGCCGGCGGCGGTGCCGTGCGAGCGGTGCCGCCGGCCGCTCGACCTCTCCGGGCAGCCGCAGCCCGTCGACGCCGCGGCGCTCGTGGCCGCCATCCTGTCGAGCCCGTCGCCGGTGCTGGTCGACTTCTCGGGGCCGGACGCCCCCTCCCCCGCCCTCCTCGAGCAGGCGCGCGCGCTCGCCGGCTCGATGCTCGTCCTGCGCGTCGACCCGGGCGCCGAGCCGGCCGCCACCGCCGCCTACGCGGTGCCGGAGACGCCGACGCTCGTCCTCTTCGCCGGCGGCACCGAGGTGGCCCGCCACGCCGGCGGCGGCGCGTGGGACGACCTGGCGGCCGCCGTGGCCGGCCAGCCCCCCGCGCCCCGGTAGCCCGGTCGCGCCCTCGCGGCCGGGGGCGCCGGCGGGCGGTCGACGCTACAATCGCCGCATGCCGATCCGCGTCCTCTACTTCGCCGCCGCCCGCGAGGCGGCCGGCGTGGCCCGCGAGGAGCTGGCCGACGTCCCGGCCACGCTCGGCGCGCTGCGCCGGGCGCTCGCCGAGCGCCGCCCCGCCCTCGCTCGCGTCCTCGCCAGGAGCCGCCTCGCCGTCGACCAGGAGTTCGCCGGCGACGACGCGCCGCTCCGCGACGGCGCCGAGGTGGCGGTGGTGCCGCCGGTGGCCGGAGGCGCCCCGATCTTCCGCGTCACCGACGCCCCGCTCTCGCTCGACGAGGTGGTGGCGGCCGTCTCCGGCCCGGGGCGCGGCGGCGTCGTCACCTTCACCGGCGCGGTGCGCGGCGATACCAGGGGGCGCAAGGTGGTGCGGCTCGAGTACGAGGCCTACGGCCCCATGGCCGAGCGGAAGCTGGCCCAGATCGGCGGCGAGGTGGGGGCCGAGCACGGCTGCGCCGTGGCGGTGGTCCACCGGGTCGGGGTGCTCGCGCCGGGCGAGGCGGCCGTGGTCATCGCCTGCGCCGCGCCCCACCGCACGCCCGCCTTCCGCGCCTGCGAGGCCGTCATCGAGCGGCTGAAGCAGGAGGTCCCGATCTGGAAGCGGGAGGTCTTCGAGGACGGGTCGGAGTGGGTGGGGATGGGGCCCTAGCCCACCTCGGCGCCATTTCGCGGAACGTCGCACCGGCCGGTGGTCTGGGGTATCCTGCCCGGGCTTCGTGGGGGGCTGCGACGCGTGAAGGTGCTCATCGCCGACGACGACCGGCTGGTCCGGGTCATGCTCACCGATCTCCTGAACGAGCTCGGCCACGACGTGGTCTCGGCCGAGAACGGCGCCGAGGCGGTGCAGGTCTGCGAGCGCGAGGCGCCCGACCTGCTCATCCTCGACTTCCTCATGCCCAAGCTCTCCGGCCTCGACGCGCTGCTCGAGATCCGGCGGACCCGGAAGACGCCGGCCATCCTGCTCACCGCCATCAACGAGGGGAGCCTGCGCGGCCTCGAGGGGGTGGAGGCGGTGCAGGTGCTCCTGCAGAAGCCCTTCACGCGGCGCACGCTGGAGCGGGCCATCGGCACCGCGGCGAGCGCCCGCCCGCGATGACCCTCTTCCGCACGGTCTTCCTGCTCGTCCTCGCGGCGAGCCTCCTGCCCGCCGTGCTCCTCGCCCTGGTGCTGGCCGGCGCCGGCGCCACGGTGGAGGGTCCGGCGCTCCTCGCCGCCGGCGTCGCGGTGGCCTCGGCGCTGGCGGTCTCGGCCGTGGTGGCGCGCCGGGTGAGCGCGCCGGTCCGGGCGCTGGCGATCGCCGTGCTCGAGGTGGCCCGCGGCCGCTTCGGCCGGGAGGTGGCGGCGCCGGGGCGCGGCGAGGTGGCCGACCTGGCCCACGCCTTCAACCACATGAGCCGCGAGCTGGCCGGCAGCGACGCCGAGAACCGCCGGCTCATCGCGGCGCTGGAGCGCGGCTACCTCGACACCATCCGCAGCCTGGCCTCGGCCATCGACGCCAAGGATCCGTACACCCGCGGCCACTCCGAGCGCGTGGCGGCGCTCTCGGTGGAGATCGGCCGCGAGCTCGGGCTCGACGCGGCGGCGCTCCAGGCGCTGGAGTACGCGGGGATCCTGCACGACATCGGCAAGATCGGCGTGCCGGAGCAGGTGCTGCGCAAGCCCGACCGGCTCACGCCGGAGGAGCGGACGCTGGTGCGCAGCCACGCGCCGGTGGGGGCCGAGATCGTCGAGGGGATCGAGTTCCTGCGGGCCGCCGAGCCGGCCATCCGGCACCACCACGAGCGCTGGGACGGCACCGGCTACCCGGACGGCCTCGCGGGCGAGGCCATCCCGCTCGTGGCCCGCATCGTCAACGCCGCCGACACCTGGGACGCCTGCACCAGCGAGCGCCCCTACCAGCGGGCCTACTCGGCGCCGGAGGTGGTGGCCATCCTGGCCCGCCTGCGCGGCGGCCAGATCGATCCGGCGGTCCACGACGCCATCCTGCGGGTGGTGCGGGCGCGGGCCGCCGCGGAGGGAGCACCGGCGTGACACGCCTCGCCATCCTGGACCTCGACGGCACCCTGCTCGACACGCTCGACGACCTGGCGGCGTCGGTGAACCACGCGCTCGCCGAGGTGGGGCGGCCGCCCCGCTCGCGGCTCGAGATCGAGGCGTTCGTCGGCGAGGGGGCGCGCCTGCTCCTGGAGCGCGCGGTGGCCCCGCACGGCGAGCTCGCCCCGGCCGCGCTGGCCGCCTGGTGGCGCCACTACGAGGCCCACTGCCTCGACCGGACCCGCCCCTTCCCCGGCGTGCCGGAGCTGCTCACCCGCTCCGGGCGGCAGCTGGCGGTCCACACCAACAAGCCGGGGCGGCTGGCGCGCCGCATCCTCGCCGGGCTCGGCCTGCTCGACCGCTTCGCGTCGGTGACGGGCGGCGACGAGGCGCCGAAGAAGCCGGATCCGGCCGGCACGCTCGAGATCATGCGGCGGCTCGGGGCGCGCCCCGAGGAGACGGTCTTCGTCGGCGACAGCCCCACCGACGTGCGCACGGCCCGGAACGCCGGCGTCACGATGGTGGCGGTGACCTGGGGCTTCAGGCCGCTCGAGGAGCTGCGGGCGGCGGGCGCGGTGCACGTGGTGGATCGGGTGGCGGGGTTGCGGGCATGGCTGGAGTGAAGGGGCGCAAGGGCGGCGGCGCGAAGGGGGCGAAGGCCGGGGGCGGGAAGGGCGGCAAGAAACTGGCCCGCCCGGCGCGGGGGCGTACCCTCCCCTCCATGTGGAGCCTCGTGAAGGCCGCGGTGCTGCTCGGCGCGCTGGCGGCGTTCGTCTTCCTGCTGCCCTTCGGCGGGCGCACCCTGGCCGACCGCTGGCGCGCCTCGTCCGGCGCCGAGGACTTCGCCCGGCGCACCTGGGCCGAGATGAAGGGCGCTCCGGACGCCGAGAAGCCGCCGGCGCACCGGGCTCCGCACGGTCCGGCGCGCGCCGGAGAGGCGACGGCCGGCGACCGGCCGGTCGAGAGCCACAGCGACGCCGACCGCCGGGCGCTCGACAAGCTCGTGGGCGAGCACCTGGCCGACGGCGCCAAGCGCTGAAACCGCCGTCTCCCCGGACGGTTCGGGGTTGCCATCCGAGGCGCGCTCGGGGTAAGGAGTGCCCCTCCCGCGGCCGCCCTCGCGCGCCGCGACCGATCTTCGAGGAACCACAAATGGCCGAGACCAAGACCAAGAAGAAGGCTCCGGCGGCGAAGGCCGCGGGCAAGAAGAGCTGCTCCATCGCCGGCTGCAAGCGCGCCTACCGCGCCAAGGGGCTCTGCTTCTTCCACTTCAAGAAGTGGCGCGCCGGCGAGCTCGAGGCCAAGCCGGCCCGCTACAAGACCTGCTCCAAGCCCGACTGCAAGAAGAAGGTCGTCGGCCACGGCCTGTGCCAGGAGCACTTCGACGCCTGGAAGGCGAGCCGCAAGAAGAACCAGGCGGCCAAGGCCGCCGCCGCGCCGGCCGCCTAGGCCCGCCGCCACGAGCCGCACCCCGCGCCCGCGCCGGTCCCCCGGCCGCGGGCGCGCTGCGTTTCGGCCCCGCCTCACCCGTCGAGCTTCAGCCTCCGCTCGAGCGCCCGCGCCGCGGCGAGCAGGAGCTCCACCTCGCGCTGCGTCGGCTCGGCGCGCGAGAGGAGCCGCCGCCACTCGGCCAGGATGGCCTCCGGGTTCTGCGGGTTGAGGTAGCCCGAGGCCGCGAGCACGGCCGCGAGCCGGGCCCAGAGCGCCTCCACGGTGGCGTGGCGCGCCGGCTCCCCGGCCGGCCCGCCCGCGGGCGAGGCCGCGCCGGCCGCCAGCGCCACCTCGTAGGCCACCACCGCCACCGCCTGCGCCAGGTTCATCGAGTCGTAGGCGGCGGTGGTCGGGATGGTGCAGACGGCCTGGCAGAGCTCGAGCTCGGCGTCGGAGAGGCCGCGCCGCTCCTCGCCGAAGACCACCGCCACCTCGCCCGACGCCGACCGGCGCACCAGCTCCGCCGCCAGCTCGCGCGGCGAGAGGCGGGGCCGGCCGGGCAGCTCGCGCGAGGTGGTGCCGCAGACCCAGGTGGCGGGCCCCAGCGCGGCGCGCAGGTCCGGCTGGATCTCGGCCGCCTCGAGCAGG
Organism: Anaeromyxobacteraceae bacterium; assembly: GCA_035719085.1. Taxonomy (GTDB): domain Bacteria; phylum Myxococcota; class Myxococcia; order Myxococcales; family Anaeromyxobacteraceae; genus JADKCZ01. Next base: position 21,243 of record DASTGK010000516.1, on the reverse strand, counting down.
TCGGAGGCCCGCCGCGCCAGCCGGCGGGCGCGCGCCAGGATGGCCTCCCGCGCGGTGCCGGCCCCCCCGTCGCGGGGGAGGCCCTCCCAGGCGGGCGAGGCGACCACGGCCAGGCGCGACAGGCCGAAGTTCTTGAGGACGCGGGCGGCCGCGCCGAGGTTGTCGGCGCTCGAGGGCCGGTGGAGGACGACCCGCACTTTTCCGAGAGACATGGCGGCGGCCACGTATAACATCCCCCGCCATGCTCACCGACGACCTGCTGCGCGCCCAGCTGCCGCACACCCTCCGCCAGCTCGACCTCCCCGCCCTCGGGGAGCTCTACCGGGGCAAGGTCCGGGACAACTACTCGCGCGGCGACCGGATCGTCATGGTCACCACCGACCGGATCAGCGCCTTCGACCACGTGCTCGGCACCATCCCGTTCAAGGGCGAGGTGCTGTCGCGGCTCACCACCTTCTGGTTCGACAAGGTGAAGGACATCGCGCCGGTCCACCTCGTCGAGACGCCCGACCCGAGCGTCATGGTGGTGAAGAAGGCCAAGGCGCTGCCGGTCGAGATCGTCATCCGCGGCTACATCACCGGCTCGCTCTGGCGCGACTACCAGGCCGGCAAGGCGGGCGCCTACGGCATCGAGTGGCCCGCCGGGCTGAGGAAGGACCAGCGGTTCGCGACGCCCATCATCACCCCCTCCACCAAGGCCGAGTACGGCAAGCACGACGAGCCGATCAGCGAGGCCGAGATCCTGAGGCAGGGGCTGGTGGCGCCGGAGGTCTGGCGCGAGGCGACGGCGGTGGCGCAGCGGCTCTTCGCCCGCGGCCAGGAGTGGGCGGCCAAGCGCGGCCTCATCCTCGTCGACACCAAGTACGAGATGGGGATCGCCGACGGCAAGCTGGTGGTGATCGACGAGATCCACACCCCGGACAGCTCGCGCTACTGGGTGGCCGCCGGCTACGACCGGCGCTTCGCCGCCGGCGAGGACCAGGAGATGCTGGACAAGGAGAACATCCGGCAGTGGCTCATCAAGGAGCACGGGTTCTCCGGCCACGGCACCCCGCCGGCCCTCACCGACGAGGTCCGGATCATGCTCGCTCGCAAGTACATCGAGGTCTACGAGCTCCTCACCGGCGAGACCTTCACCTCCGACGTCGGGCCGGTGGCGGCCCGCATCGAGAAGAACCTGAAGGCGAAGGGGTACCTGTAGCAGCGCCATGGCCCGGGGGCGCCTGCCCACGGTCCTCCTCCCCGGGCTCGACGGCAGCGGGGCGCTCTTCGAGCCGCTGCTCGCCGCTGGGCCGCGCCTCATCGAGCCGCGGATCGTGCCGCTGCCGGCCGACGCGCCGCGCGGCTACGACGAGTACCTCGCCGTCGTGCAGGAGGAGCTTCCGCGCCAGGGCAGCTTCGCCCTCGTGGCCGAGTCCTTCTCGGGCCCGATCGCGGTGCGGCTCGCCGCCGCCCGGCCGCGCGGCCTCGTGGCCGTCGTGCTCGCGGCCACGTTCCTGCACCGGCCGCTGCAGCCCTGGCTGGCGCCGCTCGCACCACTCGTCGGCCCGCCGCTCTTCGCCCTCCCCATGCTTCGGGCGACCATCCGCCCGCTCCTCGCCGGCGCCGACGCCCCCGACTCCGTGGTGGAGGCCATCCAGCGGGCGACCTCGGCCGTCCCGGCGGTGGTGCTGGCGCGGCGAGCGCGCGAGGCGCTCGCAGTGGACGTGCGCGAGGCGCTGGCGAGCACCGACGTGCCGCTCCTCTACCTCGCGCCGACGCGCGATCGGCTCGTCCGCACCGACGTGGTGGATGATGTGCTCCGAGCTCGGCCCGACGCGGTGATCTCGCTCTTGCCCGCGCCGCACACCGTACTGCAGGTCCGGCCGCAGGAGAGCCTCGAGCGCATCGAGGCGTTCCTCGCTCCGTTCACGGGCTGAGCCACTCCGGTCCTCGCAGGACCGTCAGTCGCCCCTTCTCCCGGGTCCCACATGAATCATCGCTTCGTGCCTAACCGGGCAGGAGCCGGGCGGACCGCTCCGCGCCCGAACGCTGCCGGAAAGGCGGCGGAGAGGCGGCGGCGAGGGCGGTGGTGCCCGGCGAGCGCCGCGGCGGCGCGACGGCGGGCTCGTGACCCCAGCGTCGCCAGGGAGACGCCGCAGCGGGATCGAGACGCCGCCGTGCGATCGGTTCACGGGCAACGCATGGCTCGCTCGGCGCGACCGCTGGTCGTCGCGCTGCGTGGGCGCTACAGCCAGCGGCAGCCCGTTCACCCGACCGGAATCTCCGAGCCGCCGGGGGTCGGCGCCGAGGCTCCGGCATCGAGCGCGTAGGCGAGGCACCCAACGGGGAGTAAATGTGCGCTTGACGCCCTCCGCTCGCGATGGGGCCTCGACGCACCGCGCGCCGCGAGGATGGCCCGTGTGAGCGCGCAGCGGCCCGCGGAGCCCGCGCACGGGCAGACCAGGGCTGGCGAGGCACTCGGGCCCCGCAGAGGCGCTGGCGAGCCGGCCAGGGGCCTTCCCGAAGGGCTCGAATCCTCATGGTACTCATGGTGGATGACACCGGAGGTGTACACCATGCCCGCCACCGCTCCCGCCCTGCTCGACGCCGCCGCCCTCGCACGCCGCCTCGCGGAGCTCGCCGGCGACGAGCGCGCCGTCCAGGTCGAGTTCCTCCTTCACCTCGAGGAGTTCGACCGGCGCGGGGCCTGGCTCGCGGCCGGCCATGGGTCCCTGTGGAGCTACTGCCGCAGCGCCCTCCACCTGCGCGAGGGCGCCGCCTGGCGCCGCATCCAGGCCATGCGCGTCCTCCGCCGGCTGCCGGAGCTCGCCGAACCGCTGTGCGACGGTCGCCTCTGCCTCACGACCGTGGCCCTCCTCGACCCGGTCCTCACCGAGACCAACGCCGCCGAGCTCGTCGCGCGCGCCGCCTACAAGTCGAAGGCCGAGGTGGAGACGCTGGTCGTCGCCCTCAAGCCTCGCAGCGCGCCCAGGGACGGCGTGCGCCGGCTGCCCGAGCGCGAGGCCGCCACCGCAGCGTCGCTGCCGCTCCCGGCACCCCAGCGCTCCGACCTCGAGGCGGTGGACGCAGCTCCCGTGCTCGGGGCGTCCCCTGCGCCTGCGCCCGAGGCGGCGGTCCCGGCGCCCAGCGCGCCGACCCGCCCCACCGTGCGCCCGGTGGCGGAGGACACCTGGTCGCTCCGGGTTACCGTCGACGCCGCCTTCAAGGAGGAGCTCGACCGGCTCACGGAGCTCCTTTCGCACAAGGTGCCCGGCGGCGAGCTCGCGGCCGTGTTGCGCGAGGCGGTGAAGTGCGCCATCGAGAAGCATGGGAAGCGACAGGGGGCGGTCGAGCCCGCGCGGAAGCAGGCGAGGAAGAAGGCGCCGGCCTCTCCCTCCGCCCCGCCGAGCCCGCGGCGCGAGCCGATTTCCGCCGAGGTGCGGCGGCAGGTCTGGAAGCGAGATGAGGGGCGGTGCGCCTGGGTCGGCCCCGACGGCCACCGCTGCGGGAGCCGGTGGCGGCTCCAGTTGGACCACGTGGAGGCGGCGGCGCTCGGGGGTCCGTCGACCGTCGAGAACCTCCGTCTGACCTGCGCCGCCCATAACCGGCTTCACGCAGAGCGGACCTTCGGGCGCGAATTCATGTCTCGGTTCCGCCGGGGGCCCCAGACGGGTGAAAGTACTTCTCCTGGCGAAAGCTGACTCTTTTGCTCCGGGGTCCGAAGTGGCCACATAGGTAACGAAGCAGAGTGGGCACAAGGGTGAACAGGGTGGTCGCGCGCGGCCAAGCCTTGCGGCGGCAGACCGCCTCGAGCCCTCGGCTCGCGGTCTCGCCCGAGCCCCCCTCGTTCCCCGTGAACCGATCGCACGGAGACGTCTCGAGCGGGCGGCGCCGCCTCCCCCACCACGGCCGCACGTCGACGACGCCGACCGGCCGCGGTGCGATGGCCCGCCAGCCACCCTCCTCACTGCTGCCTCTCCGCTGCCCCGGTTGGACGCTCGCACTCGGGAAGGCGCGGCAGGTTGGGCGTCAGACCGTCGGTCCGGTCCTCATGTACGAATTCCCCGACGCGGGGGCGGGAGGAGCGCTCACCCTCACGGCCTGAACCGGCTCCCGACGAGCGGCTTCGCGTCGGTGCGCGGCACGTGGCAGGAGATGCAGACCCAGCGGCCGCCGGCGTGCTTCTCCAGGATCTTCCCCTGGTCGTGGCGCCAGTCGGCGTAGTGGCTGCGCGGCAGCGGGGTCGGCTCCCCCTTCTTCTTGGGCCCGGGCAGCTCGTGGCAGTCGATGCACGAGTTCTGCTCGCGCGTGATGGGCAGGAAGTCGGCCACGGCGTGCGGGATGACCGGCGGGATCTCGGTGGAGATCCGCCTCGGCAGCGGCCCCGCGCCCGGCGCCCCCTCCTCCGCCTTGAAGGCGGGGGGCGAGGGGACGTCGAAGACGCTGGCCTTGGAGAGGCCGAGCTGGGCGTCCTTCACTGGCGCCGGCTTGTCGGCGGCGAGCGCGGCGGTGGCGGCGAGGAGGAGGGCGGCGGCGGCGAGCGTGCGCATGGCGTTCTCCCCTGTCAGGCGACCCTGGTGACGCGGACCGCGCACTTCTTGAAGTCGGTCTGCTTGGAGATGGGGCAGGTGGCGTCGAGCGCCACCTTGTTGATGAAGACCCCCTCGTCGAACCAGGGGACGTAGACGAGGCCGCGCGGCACGCGGTTGCGCCCGCCGGTGGTGGCGACGCGCGCCTGGATCTTGCCGCGGCGCGACTCGATCCAGGCCAGCTCGCCGGCGGCGAGCCCGCGCGCCTCGGCGTCCTTGGGGTGGAGCCAGAGCAGCGCCTCGGGCACCGCCGCGTGGAGCTGCGGCACGCGCCTCGTCATGGTGCCGGAGTGCCAGTGCTCGAGGACGCGCCCGGTGCAGAGCCACAGGTCGTAGGTGGCGTCGGGCAGCTCGGGCGGCTCCTGCCACGGCCGGAAGAAGATCTTGGCCTTGCCCGGGATGGGCACCGGGTCCCCCGGGGCCGGACCGGCGAGGTCGCCCTTCGGCAGCTTCTTGGCGAACGTGCCGTAGAAGTCGAAGCCGGAGCCCTTGGCGGCGAACGGGTCGTGGTCGGCGTTGAAGCGCCAGGCGGTCTCCTTGCCGCCCACCACCGGCCAGCGCAGGCCGCGCACGTCGTCGGCCAGGTAGAGGTCGAACGGGGCGAGGTCGTGGCCGTGGCCCAGGCCGAACTTCCGGTACTCCTCGAAGAGCGCCTTCTCGGGGAACCAGGCGAGCTTGCCGGCCTCGGCGGTGGCGTTGCGCTTCCCCTTGGCCACCTTGTCGGGCCACTTCACCGCGAGCGCCTCCGGCGTGGCGAAGAGGGCGTCGTAGAGCGTGGTGGCGGCGGTCCGCCCGCCGGCCGGCTCGACCGCCGGGAGCTTCCCCTTGTCGAAGCCCTCGGCCTCGAGCCCTGGCACCGGCTGCTCGCCCCAGACCTCTCCGAGCGTGAAGCGCTTCGAGAACTCGAGCACCTGCCAGAGGTCCGTCCGCGCCTCGCCGGGCGGCTGGACCTGCTGCCGCCAGAGCTGGGTGCGCCGCTCGGCGTTGCCGTAGCCGCCCCACTTCTCGAAGATCATGGCCGACGGCAGGATGAGGTCGGCCACCTTGCAGGAGAGCGTCGGGTAGACGTCGGAGACGACGATGAAGTTGTCCTGCTTGCGGGCCGCCTCGATCCAGTGGTTGGCGTTGGCGGTCGACTGGAACGGGTTGGTCACCTGCACCCAGAGCCAGCGGATCTTCCCGTCCTCGAGGTCGCGCATCATCTGGACGATGTGCGAGCCGGGCTTCGGGTTGAGGGTGCGGGGCGGCAGCCCCCAGATGGCCTCGGCGTGGGCGCGGTCCCTGGGATCGTCCACCTGGCCGTCGGCCGGGAGCCGGTGCGAGAAGGTGCCGACCTCGCGCGCCGTGCCGCAGGCCGAGGGCTGGCCGGTGAGCGAGAAGGCGCCCTGGCCCGGCTTCGCCTGCTTCCCGAGGAGCAGGTGGACCATGTAGGCCTGCTCGTTCACCCAGGTGCCGCGGGTATGCTGGTTGAAGCCCATGGTCCAGAAGGAGACGGTCTTGCGGCCGGGGTCGCAGTACTCGTCGGCGAGGAGCTTCAGCTTGGCCTTGAACTGGTCGAGCGGCTCGTCCGGATCGCCCTTGGCGAGCCCCGCCACGAAGTCGAGCGTGTAGGGCTGGAGCGCCCTCTCGAAGTCCTCGAAGGAGATGAGCCAGTGCTTCTGCGCCGCGCCGGCGGCGGCCTGGGGCCGCTCGCGCGGGCCGGCCGGGTCGAGGCCGCGGGCGATCGCCTCCTCCTTCGTCAGCACCACGGTGCGCTGCCGCTGGAGCACGTCCTTCTCGGCGGCGAAGGCCTTGGCGTCGTTCTCCCGCAGGCCGAAGCCGATGTCGGCCGGCCCGGTGGCGAAGACGCAGTGCTTCGCCACGAAGTCCTTGTCGACCGCCCCGCGCGCCAGGATCTCGCGGGCCACGTAGTTCCAGATGGCCAGGTCGGCGTTGGGCCGGAAGACGATCTCGACGTCGGCCGCCTCGGAGCAGGCGTTCGAGTAGGTGGTGAGGTTGACGATCCTGTAGCCGGGGCGGCGCAGCCGCTCGTCGACCACGCGGGCCCAGAGCATGGGGTGCATCTCCGCCATGTTGGCGCCCCAGGTCACCACCGTGTCGGTCAGCTCGATGTCGTCGAAGCAGCCCGACGGCTCGTCGACGCCGAAGGTCTGCATGAAGGCCGCCACCGCCGAGGCCATGCAGTGGCGCGCGTTCGGGTCGAGGTTGTTGGAGCGCCAGCCGGCCTTCACCAGCTTCACCGCGGCGTAGCCCTCCATGATGGTGTACTGGCCCGAGCCCATGACGGCGACGCCGGTCGGCCCGAGGGCGCGGTGGGCGCGCGTCCACTCGGCCTTCATCACGTCGAAGGCCTCCTTCCAGGAGACCGGCTCGAAGTCGCCCTGCTTGTCGAACTTGCCGTCCTTCTTGCGCAGCAGCGGGCGGGTGAGCCGGTCCTCGCCGTACTGGATCTGGGCGTTGGCGTACCCCTTGGCGCAGAGCAGGCCGCGGTTGACCGGGCTCTGCGGGTCGCCCTTCACCGCCACCACCCGCCCCTCGTGCGTGGCGATCTGGATGCCGCAGCCGGTGCCGCAGAAGCGGCAGACGCCCTTGTCCCAGCTCCAGCCCTTCGCCTCCGCCGGCAGCACCGGGAGCGGGACCCCCGCCGCCCCCACCACCGCCGTCGTGAACCCCGCCTCGAGGAGCTGCCGCCGAGTGAGCTTCCAGGACATGCCAGGCCTCCGTGGCCGGCGGGGCGGGCCGCGGGCGATCCGCGCCGCCGTGCCGTCCGCCGGAACGAGAGCAAGCCACACGCCAGCGCCCAAGGAGCCGGAGCGCTTGGGTTCCGTCGATCGAGGCGTGGGGTTCACCCACCGTTGGGTGAGGGCGGCACCGTTTCCTCGGTGTCACACGCCGCTTCGCCCCGTGACCGCGGGACACGGCGCGGGGCGTCCGGCGTGACGGCGCGGTCGCGAGGTGGTTGACGGAGCGTCACGAACGCCGCCGCGTCGGACCGGCGGATCCGGCCGCCGGATCCGCGCATCCGGCGGCGGCGCACCGCGTCAGGGAGGATCAGGCCTCGTCGCGGGCGGCGGGGCGCGGCTCGCCGACGCCGTACTTCTTCATCTTGCCCTGCAGCGTCGTCGGCTTGAGGCCGAGCAGCGCCGCGGCGCCGTGCGGGCCGTAGACGCGCCCGCCGGCCGCGTCGAGCGCCCGCTCGATGATCGACCGGACCTCCTCCTCGAAGGTGCCCGGAGGTCCGGCCGGCGCCGCGAGCGCGGCCGGCGCCGGGAGGCCGGGGGCGCGGAGCGGCTCGGGGAGCTCGAGCACCGGCCCGGGCGAGAGGATGAGCGCCCGCTGCACGAAGTTCTCGAGCTCGCGGACGTTGCCGGGCCAGGGGTTGGCCTCGAGCGCGCGCCAGAAGGCGTCGGGCACCTCGGGCGGCCGCCGGTGCATGGCGGCGGCGTGGCGCGCGAGGAAGTACTCGGCGAGCGGGCGCAGGTCGGCCCTCCGCTCGCGCAGCGGCGGCAGCCGCACCGGGAAGACGGCCAGCCGGTAGTAGAGGTCCTCGCGGAAGGCGCCGGCGGCCACGGCCTTCTCGAGCTCGCGGTTGGTGGCGGCCACCACCCGCACGTCCACCTTCACCGCCTCGGTGCCGCCCACGCGCGTCAGCTCGCGCTCCTGCAGCACGCGCAGCAGCCGCACCTGCACCGAGGGGGGCGCGTCGCCCACCTCGTCGAGGAAGATGGTGCCGCCCTCGGCCTGCTCGAAGCGGCCCGGCCGGCGGCGGACCGCGCCGGTGAAGGCCCCCTTCTCGTGGCCGAAGAGCTCGCTCTCGATGAGCCCCTCGGGGATGGCGGCCAGGTTGACCGGCACGAACGGGCCGCCGAAGCGCGGCGAGAGGTCGTGGACCATCCGCGCCAGCCCCTCCTTGCCGGCGCCGGTCTCGCCGCGCACCAGCACGGTGGTGTCGGCGGCGGCGACGCGGCGCACCTGCTCCACCACGGCGCGCATCGGCTCGCTCTCGGCGACGTAGCGGGCGTCCTTGCGCACCTGGCGCAGCTCCTCCTTGAGCTGGGCGTTCTCCTTGCCGAGCAGCCGGTTGAGCCGGCGCACCTCCTCGACGAGCAGGCTGTTGTGGAGCGCGATGGCGACGAGCGAGGCCACCTGGCGCGCCACCTGGAAGCAGCAGTCGAGCAGCCCCTCGCGCGGCGGGTGGGCGATCTCGAGCACGCCGAGCACCTGCGCCTCGAAGACGAGCGGGAAGGAGACCACCGAGCCGTAGCCGAGCTGGGCGAGGCGCGGCTCGTCGCGGTAGCGCGGGCGGGCCGGGTCGATGGGGTCGACCACCACCGGCTGGCGCGTCTCCACGGCGCGGCCGGCCGCGGAGCCGGCCAGGTCGTAGACCGTGCCCACCTCGGCGGGCGGGTGGCGCGGGTCGGAGACGAGCGCCACGAGCGCCTTGCCGGCCGGCTGGCCGTCGAGCCGGTGGATGACGACGCGCGTCTCGCCGAAGCGGCGCTCGAGCAGCTTGCCGGTCCGGTCGAGGACGGTGGGCAGGTCGACGGTGGCGAGGACGGCCTGCGTGGCCTCCTCGACGATCTTCTCGTGGATGTCGTGGGTGACGATCGGGAGCGGCATTCGCCCGAGAGGGTAACGCCACCGGCATTTCGGTGCAGCCGCAACCGCCGACCGGTGACGCGGCGGCGGTGCGCCGTTGGGAAGCCGCGCAACTCCGGGGGGTTGGGCGTTGGCGCGCCGGATGCTTTTCGGGGGGGCGCGGGGCGCGGCGGCCACGGCCAGCCCCCCCCCCCAAGGAGCGAGACATGGAAGCGATCGAGATCCTGATGGCGGAGCACCGGCTCATCCTGCGCGGCATCGACGCGCTCGTGGCCTTCGCGGAGGAGGCGCGCCGGGGCGGCGGCGACCGCGCCGAGCTCCGCCGCTTCGTCACCTTCATCCGCGAGTACGCCGACGGCCTGCACCACGGCAAGGAGGAGGACGTGCTCTTCGCCGCCATGGTGGAGGCCGGCTTCCCGGCGCAGGCCGGCCCCATCGCCGTCATGCTCCACGAGCACGACCTCGGGCGGCGCCACGTGGCGGAGCTCTCGGCGCTCGCCGGGGGCGACGCCCCCTTCGACGCCGCCGAGGCGGAGCGGCTCCACGCCGCGGCGCTCGGCTACGCCACGCTGCTGCGCGGCCACATCCACAAGGAGGACGCCATCCTCTACCCGATGGCGGAGCAGCGGCTCCCCGAGCCGCTCCAGGTCCGCGTCGACGAGGGCTGCGTCGCCTTCGAGGCGGCGCGCGACGAGGACGGCAGCCGCGCCCGGCTGGAGCGGCTCGGCGCCGAGCTCTCCGCCCGCCACGCGCCCGGCCTGGCCGCGGCCTCGAACGGCTAGGGGGAACGCGACATGGCTCCACGCGACGCCGCCGTTCTGGTATCTGACCGCCCCGTGAACGGCCCCGCCACCACCCCCGCGCCCCGCCCCCGCTCGCTCCTGCCGCAGGAGCACGGCGCCTGGGGCCAGCTCGCCATGCCGCTCCTCTCGGCGCTGGCGGTCGGCCGGCCCACCGCGGCCGCGCTCCTCCTCACGGCGGCGACGGTGCTCGGCTTCCTGGCCCACGAGCCCTGGCTGGTGACGCTCGGCCACCGCGGCCTCCGCGCCACGCGCGAGGAGGCTCCGCGGGCCCGCCGCGTGATGTGGCAGCTCCTCGCCGCCGCGGCGGCGACGGGCGGCGCCGGCCTCCTCCTCGCCCCTTTGGCGGCGCGGCTGGCGCTGGCCGTGCCGGCGCTCCTCGTGGCCGCCGTCATCGCCTTCGTGCTGGCGCGCAAGGAGCGGACCGTCCCGGGCGAGCTGACGGTGGTCACCGCCCTCGCCTCCTCCGGCTTCTCGGTGGCGCTCGCCGCCGGCGCGCCGCTCGCGGCCGCGGCCGCCTCCACCGTCACCTGGGTGCTCGCCTTCGCCGCCTCGGTCTTCGCGGTGCAGGTGGTGCTGGTGCGCGGCCGCTCGCGCGGCGAGGCGGAGCACGGCGTGCGCAACGCCGCCATCGCCGCCGTCGTCGCCGGGGGCGGCTCGGCCATCGCGGTCGCCGCGGGCCTCGGCTGGGTGGTCCCGGCCGCCGTCGCGCCCACGGCGCTCCTCTCGCTCCTCGTCTGCCTCGCCCCCTTCAGCGCGCGCCAGCTGCGCACGCTCGGCTGGGCGCTCGTCGGCTCGACCACCGCGACGCTCGTCGTGCTGGTGGCCGGCCTGCGGCTCGGCCTCTAGCTCGCCGGTCACCCGCAGCGGGAGCTGGTCGGCGGCGGGCGTGGCGCTGCGGGGGCTCGGGGCGTGAGGCTACGTCGCCGCGGGCAGCACCAGCCGGAAGGTGCTGCCGCCGCCCGGCGCCCCCTCGAGCTCGATGCGGCCGCCGGTCGCCTCGACCGCGGCGCGGGCGATGGCGAGCCCGAGCCCCGCGCCGCCGGCCTCGCGCGCCCGGCCGGCGTCGACCCGGTAGAAACGCTCGAAGACCCGCTCGCGCTCGGCGGGCGCGATGCCGGGGCCGGTGTCGGCCACCTCCACCGCGCCGCCGCCGGAGGGCACGGGCCGGGCGGTGACCCGCACCTCGCCGCCGCGCGGCGTGTACTTGATGGCGTTGTCGACGACGGCGACGAGCGCCTGGCGGACCAGCGCCGGATCGCAGGCTGCCGGCGCCGCGGCGGCGTCGACGAGGAGCGCCTGCCCCTTCTCCTCGGCCAGCACCCGCAGGTGCTCGGCCACGCCCGCGGCGAGGGGGCCGAGATCGACCAGGCCGCGCGCCGCCGCCAGCCGCCCGGAGTCGGCCCGGGCCAGCGTGAGCAGCCCCTCGACGAGGCCGGTGAGCCGCTCCACCTCCTCGAGCATGCTGCCGATCACCTCGCGGTAGGCCGGCGCCTCGAGCCGCTCCTGCAGCGCCACCTCGCCGACGCTCCGGATGGCGGTGAGCGGCGTGCGCAGCTCGTGCGAGGCGTCGGCGGTGAAGCGGCGCAGCCGCTCGAACGAGCCCTCCAGCCGGCCCAGCGTCCCGTTGAAGACGCCGGCCAGCCGCCCGAACTCGTCCTCCGGATCCTCGACCGGGAGCCGCGCGTCGAGCGACTCGGCGGTGATGCGGCGCGCCCGCTCGGCCATGGCGCCGACCGGCGCCAGCACCCGCCCGGCCAGGAACGCGCCGCCCGCCACCGCGGCGAGGGTGGCGGCCGGGATGCCGAGCGCGAGCACGATCGCCAGGACGGAGAGGGCGCCGCGCAGCTCCCGCTCGTCGACCGCCACCGCCACCCGCAGCCCGGGCTCGGCGTGGACCGCCACCCGGTAGGCGGCGCCGTCCGGGGCCGTCCAGCTCGCCGCCGGCGCCTCGCCGAGCCGCTCGGCCGCCGGCCCGACCCGGCCCCAGCCGGTGCTCCGGTAGAGCAACCGCCCGCCCTCCACCACCTCGAAGAGCTCGACGCCGGCGCGCGACTCGGCCTCGACGAGGTCGTAGGAGGCGGCGCGGTAGGTCCGCAGCACGGTGGCGAGGTCGCGATCGAGCCGGGCGTCGAGGTCGCGCTGCAGCTGGACGCGCACCAGGAGGTAGACGGCGGCCGAGAAGGCGCAGACCACGAGCGCCAGCACGCCGGCGTGCCAGAGCGCCAGGCGCGCGCGCACGCTGCGGGGGCGCCACCTCACGGCCGCTCCCCGAGCGCGAAGCCGACGCCGCGGATGGTGCGGACGAGCTTCTCCGCGAAGGGGTCGTCCACCTTGCGCCGCAGCCGCGCCATGGTCACGTCGATGACGTTGTCGAGCGGCGTGGCCCGCGCCGTCACCTGCCACACGTCGCGCGCCAGCATCTCGCGCGTCACCACCCGCCCCTCGTGCCGCAGGAGGTACTCGAGCACCGCCAGCTCCTTGCCGGTGAGGTCGATCGCCTGGCCGGCGCGGGTGACGCGCCGCGTGGTGAGGTCGAGCAGGAGGTCGGCGTGAGCGAGCGTGGTGGCCGGCTCGGCGCGGCCGCGGCGCAGCAGCGCCCGGACGCGCGCCAGCAGCTCCGGGAAGGCGAAGGGCTTCACCAGGTAGTCGTCGGCCCCGACGTCGAGCCCGCGCACCCGGTCCTCCACCGTGTCGCGCGCGGTGAGGACGAGCACCGGCGTGCCGACGCCGCGCGCCCGGAGCGCCCTCAGGATCTCGAGGCCGTCGCGCCCGGGGAGCATGAGGTCGAGCAGGAGGAGGTCGAAGGGCTCGCCGGCGGCGAGGAAGAAGCCGTCCTCGCCGGTGGGCGCCACGCGCGGCTCGAAGCCCTCCGCCGCGAGCCCCTCGGCGAGGGCCTGCGCCACCTTCGGCTCGTCTTCGACGATGAGGATGCGCATGAGAGTGGTCGCGGCGACGGGAGCAATATAGGCGCCCCGCCGGCCGGCTCGCCTGACGGTCTCGTCAGGAAGGCGTCAGGTGCGTCGCCGGCCCGGGGGCGCCATCCTCCGTGCCGTTCCGGGCGGGACGCTCCGCCCGAGGAGGAGAGACCGATGACCCGAAGGAAGATCGCCGCCGCCGTCGCCCTCGCGACGCTCGCCGGCGGCGCGCTGGCGCAGGCCGGCGCGCGCTTCGACTTCCAGGCCGACGCGCTGGACGCCCCGCCCGCCGGCTTCACCTTCGCCCGCACCGGGCAGGGGGCGCCGGGGCGCTGGGTGGTGAAGCTCGACCCCACCTCCCCCGCCGGGGACCACGTGCTGGCGCAGGTGGACGGCGACACGACCGGCTACCGCTTCCCGGTCGCCATCGCCGACGCCCCGGCGCTCCGCGACCTGCGCGCCGAGGTGCGCTGCCGGCCGGTCGCCGGCCACGTCGACCAGGCGTGCGGCCTGGTCGTCCGCTACCGCGACGCCGGCAACTACTACGTCGCCCGCGCCAACGCCCTCGAGGGGAACGTCAACCTCTACCGCGTGGTCGGCGGCCGCCGCGAGGAGCTGGCCGGCTGGAGCGGCGAGGTCGCCTCGGGCGCCTGGCACGCGCTGGCCGTCGAGGCGCGCGGCGAGGCGCTCCAGGTGTCCTGGGAGGGCAAGCCCGTCATCCGCGCCACCGACCGCACCTTCCGCGACGCCGGGAAGGTCGGCGTCTGGACCAAGGCCGACTCGATCACCCACTTCGACGCGCTCACCGTGACGCCGCTGCCGTAGCGCGCCGATCGCGCCACCACCACCACCAAGGAGCCCTCCGTGAAGAGAAGGAACCTCGCCGTCGCCGCCGGCCTCGCGCTGGCGGGCCCGCTGGCCATCGCCCTGTCCATCCCGGTCGCCCTGCTGGCCTCGGCGCCCGCCGCCCTGGCGCAGCCGGCTCCGGCCGCCCCCGCCGCGCCTGCCATCACGCCGTCGACGGACTTCCCCAAGGGGACGGCCACGCCCGCCTCCGACTGCGGCGCCTGCCACCAGGCCATCTACCGCGAGTACGCCGAGGGGTTCGGCAGCGACATGCGCTACCCCGGCGTCCCGCTGCGGACCAAGGGCGATCCGGCCACGCCGCTGCCCGCCGCCGCGTCGGTGAGCGCGAGCGCCCACGCCGTCGCCGGGGTCGATCCCTGGCCGACCCACGCGCGCGACGCCGAGGAGGAGGGGAAGAAGTGCAACGTCTGCCACTTCCCGCAGCCCTGGGCCATCCCGGACCGGGCGACCGCCGAGCTGGTGAAGCCGGTGCCGCGCGCCGACGCCCAGGATCAGGGGATCACCTGCGCCGCCTGCCACCTCACGCCGGAGGGCAAGATCCGCGGCCCGCACCAGGTCTCGGCGCCGCACGAGACCGTGGCCGACGCCAAGGTCTCGCAGTCCGAGATGTGCGCCTTCTGCCACGCCATGGGCAAGCGCGTGCCGGGCAAGCAGACGCAGACCTACCTCGAGTGGCGCGAGGACTTCTTCCTCGCCGGCCTCGGCACGCAGCAGTGCCAGGACTGCCACATGCCCCGCACCACCAGGAAGACGGCCGAGGACGCCGACGTGCCGGCCCGCGCCGTGGCCCGCCACCTCTGGACCGGCGGCCACTCCGGCCAGCGGCTCGGCAGCGCCCTCTCGATGGTGATCGTCCAGCCGGTCAAGGAGCGCGGCGCGGTCGAGCTGCACCTCGTCAACGTCGGCGCCGGCCACTCGGTGCCGACCGGCTCCAACCGGCGCGGCCTCTGGCTGCGGGCGCGCGTCCTCGACGGCAAGGGGCGGCAGGTGGCCACGCGCCAGTGGCTCTTCGCCCCGTGGTACGGCCCGCGCCCCGACGACCGCGCCTTCCTGAAGGAGGACGCCACCCGGCCCGACAAGATCGCCGCCACGCAGGCCGACGAGCAGGGGCCGCACGAACCCTCCATCCGCGCCGGCGAGGAGCGGGTGCTCGGCTGGGACACCGGGCTGAAGGCGGGCGCCTACACGGTCGAGGCCACGCTGGTCTACGATCTCAACCGCTACAACGACCCGGGCTTCAAGGGCGACCAGCGCGAGCTCGGCCAGACGCGCCTGGCGCTCCAGGTCGCGGGGGCGAAGTAGATGGACACCGCTCGCCGCCGGGGCGGCCACCTCGCGCTCCGCCCCCTCCTCGCCCTCCTGGCGCTCGCCGCGGCGCCGGCGGCCTCCGCCGTCCCCCCGCTCGTCATCGGCGACGTGCCGACCGCCGACGCCGGGACGCTCGAGGTCTACGCGGGCGTGGAGCGGATCCGGAGCGGCACCACCGAGTGGGCCGTCCCGGCGGACGAGCTGGTGCTCGGCGTCACCAGCCGCCTCGAGCTGACCCTCGAGGCGCCCTGGCTGGTCGAGCCGGGCGGGCGCGGCCTCGGCGACCTGACGCTCGGCGCCAAGGCCGTGCTCGTCCCCGAGGCCGAGGCCCACCCCGGCCTGTCCGCCTCGCTCGAGTGGAAGCTCGCCAACGGCTCGCCCGCCGCCGGGACCGGCAGCGGCGCGCAGGAGCTCGGCCTGCTCGTGCGGGCGCAGCGGGGCTTCGGCGCGCTCACGCTCATCGGGGACGCCGGCTACGCGCTGGTGGGCGACGCGCGCGTCGGCGGCGTCCGGGAGGCGCGGCGCGACACCGGCTTCCTCGGCGCCGGCGCCACCCTCGACCTGCCGGGCGGGGTCACGCCGCTCGCCGATCTCTACTGGCGGAGCGCCGACGTGCCGGGCGAGCCGGCCCGGCTGGCGGCCGACGTGGGGCTGAAGCTCCACCTCCCGGCCCGGCTGGCCATCCAGGGCGCCGTCGGCCGGAGCCTTCGCCGGGACGCCCTCGGCGGCCCCGACCTGCGGGCCTACCTGGGGCTGAAGTGGGAGCTGCCCGTCTTCTGACGGCCCGGGCGCCGCACGGCCGCCCGGGCCTCCCTGCCCTACTCGCCGAAGACCCGCCGGAAGATCGTGTCCACGTGCTTCAGGTGGTACTCGAGCGCGAAGCAGGCGTCGATCTCGGCCTCGGTGAGCAGGCGCGAGACCTCCGGGTCGCGCTTGAGCGCGGTGCGGAAGTCGACCTTCTCCTCCCAGACCTTCATGGCGTTCCGCTGGACGTAGACGTAGCCCTCCTGCCGGGCCACGCCCTTGCCCACGAGCGCCAGCAGCACCCGCTGCGCCTCGTAGAGGCCGCCCGTCTGGTCGAGGTTCTCCTGCATGCGGGCCGGGTAGACGCGCAGGTTCTCGATCATGCCGGCGAAGCGGTGGAGCGAGAAGTCGAGCGCGATGGTGGCGTCGGGGGCGATGACGCGCTCCACCGACGAGTGGCTGATGTCCCGCTCGTGCCAGAGCGCCACGTCCTCCATGGCGGCGAGCGCCCAGCCGCGGAGCAGCCGGGCCATGCCGGTCAGGTTCTCCGAGAGGATGGGGTTGCGCTTGTGGGGCATGGCCGAGGAGCCCTTCTGCCCGGCGGTGAACGGCTCCTCCGCCTCGCGCACCTCGGTCCGCTGCAGGTGGCGCACCTCGGTGGCGTGCTGCTCCAGCGTGGCGCCGCAGAGCGCCAGCGCCGAGAAGTACTCGGCGTGGCGGTCGCGGTTCACCACCTGCGTGGCCGCCCCCTCGCCGCCCTCGAGCCCGAGCGCGTCCATGACGAAGGCCTCGACGCGCGGATCGACGTTGGCGAAGGTGCCGACCGCGCCCGAGATCTTGCCGACGGCCACGGTCTCGCCGGCCCGCGCCAGGAGCGCGCGGCGGCGGCTCCAGGCGTCGTACCAGCCGGCCAGCTTGAGGCCGAAGGTGACGGGCTCGGCGTGGATGCCGTGGCTGCGCCCCATCATCGGCGTGCGCTTGTGCTCGAGCGCCCGCGCCTTCACGGCCGCCAGCACCCGGTCGACGCCGCCGAGGAGCAGCGCCGTCGCCTCCTTGAGCTGCACGGCGAGCGTCGTGTCGAGCACGTCGGACGAGGTCATGCCCTTGTGGAGGTGGCGCGCCTGCGGCCCGCCCTTCTCCTCGGCCCAGGTGAGGAAGGCGATGACGTCGTGCTTCACCGTCTTCTCGATCTCGTCGATGCGGGCCACGTCGGCCGCGGTCAGCTCGTAGCCGTCGAAGACGCGGCGCAGCGCCGCCAGGTCCTCGGCCGGCACGTCGCCCATCGCCACCATCGCCTGGCAGGCGGCCAGCTCGACGTCGAGCCAGATGCGGAGGCGCCGCTCCGGCGTCCAGATGCGCCCCATGTCGGCGCGGGTGTAGCGCGGGATCATGTCTGCTCCTCCTCGGGAATCAACGGCCGGTCGAGCCGAAGCCGCCGGCGCCGCGCCCGGTGTCGCCGAGCGCCTCCACCACCTCGACGGTGGCCCGGGCCACCGGCGCGACGACGAGCTGGGCGATCCGCTCGCCCCGCTCGAAGGTCACCGCCGCCTGGCCCAGGTTCACCAGGATCACCTTCACCTCGCCCCGGTAGTCCGAGTCGACCGTGCCCGGGGCGTTGACGATGGCCACGCCGTGGCGCGCCGCCAGGCCGGAGCGCGGCCGCACCTGCCCCTCGAAGCCGGGCGGGATCTCGAGCGCCAGGCCGGTGGGGACGAGCGCCCGCTCGCCCGGGGCGAGCGCGAACGGCTCGTCGGCCCGCAGGTCGAGGCCGGCCGAGCCCTCGGTCTCGTAGCGCGGCAGGTCGAGCGGCGGCCCGCGTCGGCCCACCCGCGCCACCCTGAGCGTCACCGGAATCCCGGCCATGCCTGCTCCTCTCTCCAGAAACGTGCGGGGCGGCGCGCCGTGCTCCGGCCGCCGCCCCGATGGGAACCCGTCGCCGCCGGCCTAGGCCTTGGGCTTCTCGGCCTCGGGGGTGGCCGACTTGCCGGCGACCTCGGCCAGCGCCTCCTTGCGGGAGAGGCGGATCTTGCCGGCGCGGTCGACCGAGATGACCTTCACCATCACCTCGTCGCCCTCGGAGAGGACGTCGGAGACGCTCTTCACCCGCTTGTCGGAGAGCTCCGAGATGTGGATGAGGCCGTCGGTGCCGGGGAAGATCTCCACGAAGGCGCCGAACTCCGCGATCTTCCGGACCGTGCCGGTGTAGATGCGGCCGACCTCGGCCTCCTGCGTGAGGTTCTGGATCATCTTGATGGCGGCCTGCACCGCCTCGGCGCTCGAGGAGGCGATGGCGATCTGGCCGCTGTCCTCGATGTTGATGGCGCAGCCGGTGCGGGCGGTGATGTCCTTGATCACCTTGCCGCCGGGCCCGATGACGTCCTTGATGCGCTCCGGGCGGATCTTGATGGTGGTGATCCGCGGGGCGTACTTGGAGACGTCGGACCGCGGGGCCGAGATGGCCTTGGCCATCTCGCCGAGGATGTGCTTGCGCCCCTCGGCCGCCTGGGTCAGCGCCTTCTCCATGATGTCGCGGGTCACGCCGCCGATCTTGATGTCCATCTGGATGGACGTGATGCCGGCGGCGGTGCCGCAGACCTTGAAGTCCATGTCGCCGAGGTGGTCCTCGTCGCCCAGGATGTCCGAGAGGATGGCGATCTTCTCGCCCTCCTTGATGAGCCCCATGGCGATGCCGGCCACCGGGGCCTTGATGGGCACGCCGGCGTCCATGAGCGAGAGGCAGCCGCCGCAGACCGAGGCCATCGACGAGGAGCCGTTCGACTCCATGATGTCCGAGACGATGCGGACCACGTAGGGCCAGTTGGCGTCGTCGGCCGGCAGGACGGCCTTGAGGGCGCGCTCGGCCAGGGCGCCGTGGCCGATCTCGCGGCGGCCGGCGCCGCGCAGGAACTTCACCTCGCCGACGGAGAACGGCGGGAAGTTGTAGTGGAGCATGAACTTCTTGTAGGTCATGCCCGTCAGCCCCTCGATCCGCTGGTCGTCGGTCGCGGTGCCGAGGGTGGTGCCGACGAGCGCCTGCGTCTCGCCGCGGGTGAAGAGGGCCGAGCCGTGCACGCGCGGCAGCAGGCCCACCTCGCAGGTGATCTTGCGGATGTCGGCCATGCCGCGGCCACCGATGCGCTTCCCCTCATCGGTGATCATCTTGCGCATGTACTCGTACTTCACGTCCTCGTAGTAGCCCTTGATCTCCTTCTCGCGCAGGGCCAGCGAGGCGAGCTTGGCGGGGTCGCCGGCGCACTCCTCCTTGAGGGCCGCCATCAGCTCCTTCTTGATCTCCGAGAGCCGGCCGTAGCGGTCGTGCTTCTCGTGGCGGCCGTAGGCCTCCCGGGTCTTCTCCCAGGTGAGGGCCTTCACCTTGGCCTTGAGCGCGTCGTCGGCCTTGGGGGCCTCGAAGGCCTTCTTCTGCTTGCTGCCCGACTTCTGGTGCAGCGCCTCCTGGGCGTCGAGCAGCGTCTTCACCGCCGCGTGGCCGAAGAGGAGGGCGTCGATCATGACCGCCTCGGAGACCTCCTTGGCGCCGCCCTCCACCATCACGATGGCGTCGCGCGAGGCGGCCATGACCACGTCGAGGTCGCACTCGGCGCGCTGGGCCAGCGTCGGGTTGGCGACGAACTGGCCGGCGAGGCGGCCGACGCGGACGCCGGCGATGGGGCCGTTGAACGGCACGTCGGAGCACTGGATGGCCGCCGAGGCCGCCGTCAGCGCCAGCACGTCGGTGTCGTTCTCCTGGTCGAAGGAGACCACCGTCGCGATGATCTGCGTCTCGTTGGCGTAGCCCTCGGGGAAGAGGGGCCGGCAGGAGCGGTCGATGATGCGGGAGATGAGCGTCTCGCGCTCGGTGAGCCGCCCCTCGCGCTTGAAGTAGCTGCCGGGGATGCGGCCGGCCGCGTAGAGCTTCTCCTGGTAGTCGACCGTGAGCGGGAAGAAGTCGATCCCCTCCTTCTTCTCGTTGGCCGAGACCACCGTGACGAGCACGATGGAGTCGCCCATGCGCGCCCAGACGGCGCCGTGGGCCTGCTTCGCGACCTTGCCGGTCTCGAGGATGACGTCCTTGTCGCCGACGCGAGCCGTGACCTGGAACGGAGTCATGTGCACCTTCCTTGTGGGCGGTGTCGCCGGCGCCTCTGCGCCGCGCCGCCCTGCTGGCCCGCGCCGGCCGCGCCCTGGGGGGCCTGGAAGAGGTGCCTCTGTTCCTCACTCCGCCGCCTCTCCGTGGAGAGGCGGCCCAGTCGGAAACGGAGGCGCGCCTGACAGGTTCCCCGAGGCCCGTCCCTGCGGGCGTTTCGTCGCGCGCCGGGCCACCGTTGGCCCGATGCGCCAGCGCCCCGGCCGACAGGCCGGGGCGCCGTTCGCTGCCTCTACTTGCGGATGCCCAGCTGGTCGATGAGCGTCTTGTACCGGACCACGTCGCAGGTCCGCAGGTAGTCGAGGAGCCGCCGCCGCTGGCCGACGAGCTTCAGGAGCCCGCGCCGGCTGTGGTGGTCCTTCTTGTGGGTCTTGAAGTGCTCCGTGAGGTAGGTGATCCGCTCGCTGAGGAGCGCCACCTGGACCTCCGGCGACCCGGTGTCCTTCTCGTGCCGCTTGTACTTCTGCACGAGCTCCTGCTTCTTCTCCTGGATGAGCGCCATAGCTGTTCTCCGTGTCGTGTGCCGGTCACCGCCGCGGGGGCGAAGGCGTGCGCCGCGGGCGGCCGTGGACGGCCGTGGAAGGCGGGTGTTTAAGCCATTCCACCAGGGGAGTCAACCGGGCGCCACCCGCTCCCCCGCCCTGGTTACGGGCGGTTGGCGAGGACCCGCACGGGCCGGAGCTGCCCACCGCGCAGCTCGGCGACGGCCACCAGGGCGCCGCCCGGGCCGATGACCCGGCGCAGGCCGTCCGGGCCGGGGGCGGTGATGAACTTGCCCTGCGCCACGGCGCGGGCGCGCGCCTCGTCCACCTCGACGATCGGGAAGGGGAGCGCCTCGGCCGCCGGGACGAGCCGGGCCGCCAGCGCCTCCCGCCCGGCCTTGCTCCGGCCGAGCGCCTCGATCTCCTCGAGCGGCAGGGCCTGCGCCACCTCGAACGTGCCCGCCGCGGTCCGCCGCAGGGCGCGCAGGTGGGCCGGCACGCCGACCGCCACGCCCAGGTCGGCGGCCAGCGTCCGCACGTAGGTCCCCTTGCCGCAGCGGACCGTGAGCCGCGCCTCGCGCAGCCCGTCGGCGCCGGCGGGGCCGAGGCCGTGCAGCTCGAGGGCGTGGACGAGCACGCGGCGGGGCGTGCGCTCCACCTCCTCGCCGGCGCGGGCCGCCTCGTGGAGGCGCCGCCCGCCCACCCGCACCGCCGAGTACATCGGCGGCACCTGCCGGAGCGGGCCGGTGAGCGCCGGCAGCGCGGCGCGCACCGCCTCCGCGGTGAGGGCCGAGGCGTCGCCGCGCTCGG
>DASTGK010000515.1:0-2644 GCA_035719085.1 Anaeromyxobacteraceae bacterium | reverse complement strand
GCCGACGTCTTCTTCCAGGGGGGCGTCGACCACTACAACCTGGCGGTCCAGTGGGGGACCAAGGCGTTCACCGCCCACAACCTCGGCGACACCGCGACGGAGCTCGCCGACCTGCAGAGCGCCAAGACCGAGTACGGCCTGGCGCGCGGCGTCTTCGACCAGCTCCCGGCCTCCTACCCGGCCTCCATCCGGCTCGACAACGCCGCCTACCTGGCCGGGCGGTGCAGCTACGAGATCGGCACCATCGACCAGATCGCCTTCGACCACTCGAAGCTGCCGGCCGACCAGGCGGCGGCCATCGCCGACTTCCAGGACGCCCGGACCCGGCTGCTCGCGGTCCAGGCCGCCTACCCGACCTCGGGCTTCCTCCACCCGGTCGCCTACTTCCTCGGCCGCTCCCGCTTCCACCTGGCCGCCGAGAAGCCCCAGCCGACGCCGGCCTACGACACCTTCGCCGCGGCGCGCGCCGAGTTCGTCCACGCCCTGGCGCTGCAGCCGGCCGGCACCTTCGCCGACAACGCGCAGTACTACGTCGGCCGCTGCTGGTTCGAGGAGGGCTACCACCTCGTCAACGTGGTGCCGGCGCCGGCGGTCGGCTCGGCCGACTGGCTCGCGGCCAAGGCGGACCTCCAGAGCGCCGAGGTGGAGCTCGGCAAGGTGCTCACCAGCTTCCCGACGAGCACCTACGTCGACAACGCCCGCTACTACCTCGGCAAGTCCTGGTTCGAGGAGCCGGTCGACTCGGTCACCTCCCCGGCCATCCGCCAGGCCAACGTCGAGAAGGCCATCGGCTACTTCACCGCGGTGGTCGGCACCGCCGGCAGCCCCTTCGCCGTGGGGGCCCGCTACTGGCGCGGCAAGGCCGAGTACGCCCACGCCTTCCTGACCGCCTCGGGCGGCGTGAAGAACCAGGCCGACCTCGCCGCGGCCATCGCCGACTTCGGCCCCATCCGGCCGCCCGAGACCTTCGCCGACCACGCGCTCTACTACCTCGTGAAGTGCTACACGCACGTCGACCCGGGCCCGGTCTGCCTGCCCGCCACCTCGGTCGGCCCGCCCCCCACCACCGCCTGCGGCGCGCTCGCGGCGCTCGACGCGCTCGTGGCGACCAACCCGCTCTACGCCGCCAGCACCTACCCCCCGCTCGCCCGCACCTACGCGACCACCAACGGCTGCACCTGCCCGTGAGCCCATGACCACCACCCGCCCGAACACCCTGCTCGCCCTCGCCCTCGCCGCCGCCCTCCTCCCGCTCACCGCCCGCGCCGCCGAGCCGGGCGCCGCCCGCCGCGAGGCGGGCTGGTCGCTCGACTGGCGCCTCGCCGCGCTCGCCGGCGGCTTCTCCGGCCACGGCGTCTGGAAGGACTCGGGCGGCCTGGCGGTGGTGGAGGGCGCGCTCACCCCGACGCTCCACTCCGGCGCCTTCAAGCTCGAGCTGCCGGTCCGGTTCGGCGCGCAGCAGACCCTCGGCGCCAGCCTCTCGGAGTACAGCGGGTCCGCCGGCGTCGCCCCCGAGTGGAAGGTGCGGCACGGGCTGCGGCTCGGCGTCGAGGCCGGCCTCACCGGGGCCTTCCGCCCCGACTGGCCCGACCTCTACCAGCGCGACGTGAGCGGCCACTTCACGCCGACCGACCGCTACTCGTACCTGGCCTGGCGCGCCGGGGCGACGCTCTGGGCGCAGCCGGTGGCGCGGCAGCACCTCAAGATCCGCTACCACTACGTCTCGTACGACTTCCGGCGCGACCCGAGCTTCGATCCCTCGGTCGACGCCGAGCACCTGACGCCGCGCGACAACGGCCAGCACCACCTCGACGTCTCCTACCGCTTCCTGCGCGAGGGCGGCGCGGTGGGGCTGCGGGTGGAGGGGATGCACCGGCAGGACTCGGTCTACCTGGCGCGCCACGCCCTCACCGGCTCGACCAGCTTCGGCACGACGCCCACGCAGCGGCTCGACCAGGTGGAGCCGTCGGTCGAGGCGGAGTGGAAGGACCTGGGCGGCGCGGTCGACCTCTCGCTCCGCTACGGCTGGCAGGTGCAGCGCGATCCGTTCGAGGGCTACTACTCGTACACCGGCCACCACCCGCGCGCCGCGATCGACTGGCGCGCCACCGGCGCCCTCTCGGTGCGGCTCGAGGGCGAGGCCTGGCTGCGCACCTACGGTCCCAACTCCAAGGCCAACACCGAAGACGGCAAGCGGCTCGAGTACCAGAAGGTCGGGGCCGCGGCCTCGCTGCGCTATGCGCTCGGCGGCGGCCTCTCGCTCGAGGCGGAGGGGAGCGTGCTGCGCGAGACCACCAACTACCCGAACCTCTTCCACGACCTCGTGACCGGCCCGAACCAGTTCGGCCAGTACACCGTCATCGACTTCGACTACACCAACTGGAAGGCGCTCGCCGGCGTGGAGTGGCGGGGCTGACGCTGGCGGCGGCGCCCGCGGTTGCGGCCGGCCGGCGCGCGTGCGAGCGTGCGCGCCGTGTCGCGCCGCGGCGTCCACCCCACCGACGACGCCCGCTGGGTCTTCAACCGGCTGGCCGGCCCCTACGCCTTCCGCCCCGGCTACCCGGCGCCGCTCCTCGCGCGGCTCGCCGCGCTCGCCGGCCCCGCGCCGCGCGTCGTGGACCTCGGGGCCGGGACCGGCCTCGTC
>DASTGK010000514.1:0-5324 GCA_035719085.1 Anaeromyxobacteraceae bacterium | reverse complement strand
CTGCGACAGCGCGACGGCGCGCCGCCGCTCGTCGGGCGAGAGGTAGGCGTTGCGCGAGGAGAGCGCCAGGCCGTCCGGCTCGCGGACGATGGGCATCCCCACCACCTCGACGCCGAAGGCGAGGTCGCGGGCCATGGCCTTCAGCACGGTGAGCTGCTGGTAGTCCTTCTCGCCGAAGAGGGCCACGTGCGGCCGCGTCAGGTTGAAGAGCTTCGCCACCACCGTGGCCACGCCGCGGAAGTGGCCCGGCCGCCGCTCGCCGCAGAGCCCCTGGCTGGCCCGCTCCACCGTGACCCAGGTCTGGTGGTCGGCGGGGAACATGGAGGCCGGGTCGGCCGGCGCCAGCACGGCGTCCACGCCCGCCTCGGCGCAGGTGGCGAGGTCGCGCTCGAGATCGCGCGGGTAGCGGGCCAGGTCCTCGCTCGGGCCGAACTGGGTCGGGTTGACGAAGATGGAGGCGAGCGCCAGGCCGCGGCGGCCGCCCTCGTCGGCGCGGCGGCGGGCCTCGCGCAGCAGCGAGGCGTGGCCGGCGTGGAGGTAGCCCATGGTCGGCACGAGCGCGAGGCGCGTGCCGGCGTCGCGCGCGGCCAGGCAGCGCGCCTGCCAGGCGGCCGGATCGGTGAAGAGCTGTGGGGTGGACACTGTGCCTTTCTACACCGGGATGCCCATCACGCCGGGCGGCTCCTCGCGGTCCTCGGCCTCGGGCTGGGGCACGAGCCGCACCGCCGCGGCGTGGAAGGCGTGCTCGTCGGCCGGGAAGGCGCGGGCCTTCACCTCGGCGACGTACTGGCCCACCGCGCCCGCGGTGGCCGCCCCGAGCTCGGCGAAGCGCTTCACGAACTTGGGGGTGAAGGAGCGGTCCATGCCGAGCAGGTCGGTGAGGACCAGCACCTGCCCGTCGCAGCTCGGGCCGGCGCCGATGCCGATGGTCGGGATGCCGAGCTGGCCGGTGATGATGCGCGCCAGCTCGGTGGGGATGCACTCGAGCACGATGGCGTAGCAGCCGGCCGCCTCGAGCACCCGGGCGTCGCGCAGCAGCGCCTGGGCCCGCTCGGCGTCCTTGCCCTGCACCACGTAGCCGCCGAGCTTGTGGACCGACTGCGGGGTGAGGCCGATGTGGCCCATCACCGGCACGCCGGCCCGCACCACCCGCCGGATGACGTCGGCGTAGTCGGCGCCGCCCTCGAGCTTCACCGCCTCGCAGCCGCCCTCGGCGACGAGCCGCATCGACGCCTTGACCGCCTCGTCGGCGCTCGCCTGGTAGCTGCCGAACGGCAGGTCGCCCACGAGGTGGGCCCTGGCGCCGGCGCGGGAGAGGCCGCGGCGCACCATGGCCGAGTGGTAGACCATCTGGTCGAGGGTGACGGGCAGGGTCGACTCGTGCCCCTGCACCACCATGCCGAGCGAGTCGCCGACGAGGACCGCGTCGACCCCCGCCTCGCCCACCAGCCGCGCGGCCGTGGCGTCGTAGGCGGTGACCATGGCGATCTTCTCGCCGCGCTCCTTCATCCGCCGGAGCTCGATGATGGTGGTCCGGCGCGGGGGGGCGCCGCTCTGCGTGGACATGCCGACCTCCGGTGTAGGCCCCGTGGGGTCCCGCCCATTGGAAGGGAAACGTCAATCTAATCCCAGGCGGCGACCGGTGTCACCTGGGGGCAGCGGTCAGCTCTTCGTGCCCATGGGGACGTAGTGCTGCGTCCCCTTCCTGTGCTTGCGGATCACGGCCGCCAGCGCCTCGACGTCGGCCTCGCTGTTGGCGAGGTCGATGTCGCTGGTGTTGACGACGAGCAGCGGCGTCTCGTCGTAGTGGAAGAAGAAGTCGGAGTAGGCGGTGGCGAGCGCCTCGAGGTAGGCCGGGTCGATCTGCCGCTCGTAGGGGCGGCCGCGCTTGCGGATGCGGTGCAGCAGCACGTCCTTGCGCGCCTGCAGGTAGATGACCAGGTCCGGCTTCACCACCCGCGGCCCGAGCACCTCGTAGAGCCGGTCGTAGAGGGCGAGCTCGTTCGCGTCGAGCGTCAGGCTGGCGAAGATCCGGTCCTTGGCGAAGAGGTAGTCGGCGACCGTGCTCTGGGTGAAGAGGTCCTGCTGGAAGAGCTGCTGCTGCTGCTTGAAGCGCGAGAGCAGGAAGAAGAGCTGCGCCTGGAAGGCGTGCTTGCGGGCGTCGTCGTAGAACGCCGGCAGGAACGGGTTCTCGTCGACCGGCTCGAGCACCAGCCCGCCCCCCATCCGGTCGGCCAGGATCTGGGCGAGGGTGGTCTTGCCGGAGCCGATGGGGCCTTCGACCGCGATGTAGCGGGGTCGTTCCATGCGTCCTTTGCGAGGCGAGCGCCGCAGATTGCCAGGTGGCAGGCGCGGTGTAAACGCGCGAACGCCCTGGCTCCCGGCGGGGCTGGCCCCCTGACAGGGGGATCAGGCGGACCCTGATCCAGGGATCATGGCCCGATCGTCCAGGCACCGTCCAACCTGGCGTCATCAGGAAGCATTTTCGCCCCTTTCGGCCATCCTTGACACTGCGTGACACGACACGTATCGTCACGCCTCAACTGGTTCGGATCGCCGGGAGGGCTCCAGGATGGCGTCAGCACGCAAGGTCGGGGTGAAGGTCGAGGCGCCGCGGAGCCGCGCGGCGGTGGCCACCCGCCCGGTCGAGGTGGACGACGTCGACCCGGCCTTCCACCGCGCCATCCTCAAGATCGCCCTCGAGCTCAAGAAGCCGAGCGCCAAGCGCTACGACGAGATCATCGACGCCACCATCGCGTCCATGCGGCTCGACGCGTCCGCCTTCCGCCGCTACCTCGGCGAGAACGGCGCCCGCAACATGAGCCTCCTGCTGGCGACGGCCCGCTCGAGCGGGACGTAGGCCGCGACGTTTTTCACGGGCGCCCGTCCCAAGGGGTCGTACGGGGGTCGGGGCGGGCAGCAAGGTTGGAGGGCGGGCGCCCGTGGCCCTGTCGGACCGAAGCCGAGCCGGGCGCTAGGCGGGGCCGAGCGCCCGCTCCAGCGCCGCCCACTCCTCGATCGAGAGCGTCTCGCCGCGCCGGCCCGGGTCGATCCCGGTCGCCGCGAGCGCCGCCTGGAGCCGCTCCGCCGGCGCCACCCTCCCCGCCTCGAGCGCGTTCCGGAGCGTCTTGCGCCGCTGGGCGAAGCCGGCCTTCACGAGCGCGCGGAAGCGGGCCGGGTCGACCACGGCCGCGGCGGGCGCGGGCGGCCGGAAGGCGGCCAGGACGACGGCCGAGTGGACCTTGGGCGGCGGGTGGAAGGCGCCCGGCGGCACGATCCGCTCCACCGAGACCTCGGCCTCGCGCTGCAGGAAGACCGAGAGGATGCCCCAGTCCTTCTCGCCCGGGCTGGCCGCCAGCCGCTCGGCCACCTCGCGCTGCACCAGGAACACGGCGCGCGCCACGTGGGCCGCCTGGTCGAGCAGGCCGAAGAGGATGGGCGAGGTGAGGTGGTAGGGCAGGTTGCCGACCACCGCCACGCGCGGCGCGCCGCCGCCGTCGGCCGAGCCGTGGGCGGCCGCCAGGGCGGCGTAGTCGAGCCGGGCCGCGTCGGCCTCGAGGAGCCGGATCCGGTCGCCCAGCTCGCCGCGCAGCACGCGGGCCATGTCGCGGTCGCGCTCCACCGCCGTGACGGCGGCGCCGCGCGCGAGGAGCCGCGCCGTCAGGTGGCCGAGCCCCGCGCCCAGCTCCACCACCCGGTCGCCGGGCCGCGGCGCCGCCAGCCGCGCGATCTCGTCGAGGATGGCCTCGTCGCCGAGGAAGTTCTGGCCCCAGCTCTTCTTGGCCCGCAGGTCGTACTTGTCGAGCAGCGCTCGAGGGCTCGGGTAGCTCACGTCGGGGCCTCGTCTCGTCGACGCCGTCAGATGCGCCAGGCCGGGTCGGCGTTCAGGTCGGCGCCGGCGCGGCGGCCGCGCTCCAGCGCGTGCGTGCCGGCCACGGCGATCATGGCGGCGTTGTCGGTGCAGAGCTTCACCGCCGGCAGGACGACGCGCACCCCCTCGTACTCGGCGGCGCGCGCCGCGGCGGCGGCCCGCAGGCGCGAGTTGGCGGCGACGCCGCCGGCCAGCACCAGCGTCGGCAGCTGCAGCCGCCGCGCCGCCCGGAAGGCCTTCTGCACCAGCGCCTCGACGATCGCCTCCTGGTAGCTGGCGCACAGGTCGGCGAGCGCCGGCCCCTCGGGCACGCCGTGCTTCTTCACGTGGTGCAGCAGCGCCGTCTTGAGGCCGGAGAAGCTGAAGTCGAGGTCGGCCCCCTTGACGATCGCCTTGGGGAAGCGGACCGCCTTCGGGTCGCCCTCCTTCGCCAGGCGGTCGATGGCCACGCCGCCCGGGTAGGGCAGGCCGAGCAGCTTGGCCCCCTTGTCGAAGGCCTCGCCGGCGGCGTCGTCGCGCGTCTGGCCGAGCAGCCGGTACTCGCCGAAGCCGCGCGCCTCGTAGAGCGAGGTGTGGCCGCCCGAGACCACCAGGCCGAGGAACGGGAAGGCGGGCGGCTCCTCGCCGAGGAAGGAGGCGAGCAGGTGCCCCTCGAGGTGGTTCACGCCGACGAGCGGCTTCTCCCAGGCGGCGGCGAGCGCCTTGGCCACCTGCACGCCGACGAGCAGCGCGCCGACGAGCCCCGGGCCGCTCGTCACGGCGATGCCGTCGATCCCCTCCGGGCCGCCGGCGCGCGAGAGCGCCTCGTCGACCACCGGCATCACCTGGACCACGTGGTTGCGGGAGGCCAGCTCCGGCACCACGCCGCCCCAGCGCCGGTGGATCTCGATCTGCGTCGCCACCACGTCGGAGAGCGCGCGCCGCCCGTCCTCGACGACGGCGGCGGCGGTCTCGTCGCAGCTGGTCTCGATGCCGAGGACCTTCATCACCGGAGCTGCTTCGCGAGGATCTGGCGCACCGCGGCCGCCTGCTCGCCGCCGGGCTGCAGGGCGAGGAAGCGCTCGTAGGCGGCCCGCGCCTGCGGGACGCGCCCCTCCGCCTGGTGGATCTCGCCGAGGAGCAGCCAGGCGGCCGGGTAGCGGCCGTCGAGCTTCAGCGCGCCGTCGAGCGCCTGCAGCGCCTCGGCCGAGCGGTTCGAGTCGTAGAGGGCGCGCGCCAGGCCGACGAAGCCGGGGGCCCCGGGCTTGGCCGCGAGCGAGCGCCGGTACTCGCCGACGGCGCCGGCGAAGTCGCCCGTCTCGTACCGCTTCTCGGCGGCGGCGAGGAGCCGCTGCGCCAGGACCGCCGGCGGCACGGCCGGTGCGGCGGGCTGCGCGGTGGGAGGTGGCTCGGCCGCGGCGGGCGCCGGCGCGGGCGGAGGGGACTGGAGCTGGACCGGGACCTGCACCGGAGC
>DASTGK010000513.1:0-9361 GCA_035719085.1 Anaeromyxobacteraceae bacterium | reverse complement strand
GGTGTGGCGGGGGCGGCCGGGACGCCGTCGGGCAGCCGCCCGAGCCCTGCCAGCTGGCGCGAGAAGGCTACCACCGCCCGGTTGGCCAGCTGGTTGAACGTGCCGAGGTGGTGGTGGTCGAGGCCGTGGGGCGTGGCGAGGTCGATGGCGCCGAGCAGGTCGTGCGTGGCGTTCGGCAGGCCGTGCTGCGTCTCGACGTCGAGGCCGTCGTGGCAGGGCGTGCGGCAGGCGCGGACGTTGGGCTGGCCGTCGACGCGCACCAGGCAGGCCTGGCAGGAGCCGGCCAGGCAGAAGGGGCCTCGGGGCCGGTGGTACTTGTGGCTGCGGGCCACGAGCGGGCGGCCGGCGGCGAGGAGCGCCGCGGCGATCGGCTCGCCGGCGCGCGCCGCGACGCGGAGGCCGTCGACGCGGATGGTGCAGTCGGGCGCGAAGCGCGGATCGTCCAGGCGGGGCATCGGCCTCCCGGGGGCGCGCCGCAGCGGGCGCGGCCGGGAGGAGTCTACCGCCGGTCCGTCGAGGGCGCTCGCTGCGTCACGGCAGCGACGCCACCACCCGTGCGAGCCGCGCCCGCCGCAGATCCGGTGCGGGCGCCGGCGTCACCCCGGCGAGCGCCGCCACGCGCTCGGCCGGCGGGGGGTGGCGGGAGAAGAAGCCTCCCTTGGCCGCGGGGCCGTCGAGCCGCGCCAGGAAGGCGGAGAGCGCCCCCGGGTCGTAGCCGGCCTCGGCCAGGATCCGGACGGCCAGCGCGTCGGCGTCGAGCTCGTTCCGCTTGCCGAAGCCCCGGTCGAGGACCACGTCGGCGCCGGCCGAGACGACCGCGCCGAAGAAGGCGTTGAGCTTGTCGGAGGTGCCGGCGAGCAGCCCCGAGGTGAGCTGCTCCTGCTTCCGGGCCGCCTCGACCGGCTGCATGGTGTGGCCGCGCTGGACGTGGGCCACCTCGTGGGCCAGCACGGCGGCGAGCTCGTCCTCGCTGCGGGCGGCGCGCAGGAGCCCGGTGGTGACGAGCACGAAGCCGCCGGGCGCCCCCACCGCGTTCACCGAGGGCGACTCGACCGGGATGAAGCGCCAGCCGCGCAGCGGCGCGGGCCGGTCGTCGGGCTGGCGCAGCTCGGCGGCGGCGAGCGACACCACAGTCCCCACGTCGCGCAGGTAGCGCGAGGCCGGGTGGGTGGGCGGCAGCGCCTGGCCCCCGAGGCGCGCCAGCACCTGCGCCGCCACCGTCTTCCCCAGGTGGTGCTCCTGCGCCATGTCGAAGGAGGCGGTCTTGGTCAGCTCGCCGCTCACGGCCATGGTGCCGAGGTTCTGGCCGATGCGCGCGGCGTTCTGCGGGTCGAGCAGGTCGGCGCCGGGCAGGCTCTTCAGCGTGGCGCAGCCGGAGCCGAGGGCCGCGAAGGCGAGCGCCACGGCGGCGCGGCGGGCGCTCACGGCGCACCCCCGATCTTCCCCTCGGCCATGAAGCGCGACACCTCGGCCGGCGCCGGCTCGGGCGCCTGCTCCAGGTGGGCGTCGACGGCGGCCGCCGCGGCGCGCAGGTCGGGGTGCTCGCCGCGCCAGCGGGCCTCCTCCGCCTCGGTGAAGCCGCGCCCCGCCAGCTCGACGTCGCGCTTGGTGGCGCCCGCGCCGGTGCCGGAGAGCGTCGTCGCGGTCCGGTCCGACCAGGCGCTCTCGTGCAGCCAGCAGGCGCCCTGGCCGGGCGAGGCGATGCGCGCCCAGCCCTTGCGCACCTCGAGCAGCTTCACCACCGCGCCGGGCGCCACCGCCCCCGGGCAGGCGGCGCCGAAGAAGCGCGGCGCCTTCATGAGCCGCGCCCCCTCGCGCCGCACCGTCACCGCGTCGCCGGGGGCGGCCGGCGCCCCCAGGAGGAGCGCCGTCACCGCCGCGAGCCAGATCGTCCCCATCGGTGCCTCCATCACTTCTCGTGCAGCTCGTGAACGCCGTCCCAGCCCTCGGGCGGCGGCGAGGCGAGCCGCTCGCCGCACCGCTCGAGGTAGAGCCGCGCCGCCTCGTCGTCCGGCCGCGCGGCGGCCAGCGCCGCGAAGGCGTCGCGCGCCGCCTGGAAGCGCCGCGCCCGGTAGTCCGCCACCGCCCCCTCCCAGGCCGCCAGCGCGGCGAGGGCGTCCGGTCCGAGCGCCTCGGTCCGGCCGACGAGCTCGAAGATGGCGACGCCCTGCGTCTTCCCCTTCACGCGCACCCGGTCGACGCTGCGAAAGGCGAGCCCGTCGCCCGCCGCGGCGCGCGTCCCCTCGCCGACCAGGATGGCGGTGCCGTAGGCCTTGTTGGCCCCCTCGAGCCGGGAGGCCAGGTTCACGCCGTCGCCCATCACCGTGTAGCTCGCCTTGCGGCGCGAGCCGACGTGGCCGGCGACGGCGGGCGCGGTGTTGAGGCCGGTACGGGCGTGGAGCTCGACGCCGAAGCGCTCCCGCCAGCCGGGACGCAGCTCGGCCAGCCGGTCGCGCATGTCGAGCGCGGCGCGGCAGGCGCGGGCGGCGTGGTCGGCGGCCGGCACCGGCGCGCCCCAGATGGCCATGATGGCGTCGCCGACGTACTTGTCGACGTAGCCGCCGTGGAGCTCCACCACCTCGGTCATGGCCGAGAGGTACTCGTTGAGCAGCTCCACCAGCCGCTCCGGCGGCAGCGACTCGGACACGGTGGTGAAGCCGCGCAGGTCGGAGAAGGAGACGGTCAGCTCCTGGCGGGCGCCGCCGAACTGGTCGAGCAGCTCGGGCCGGGCGAGGAGCGTGCGGACGAGCGCCGGCGAGGTGTAGCGGCCGAGCGCGTCGTGGACGAGCCGCCGGTCGCGCCGCTCCACGGCGAGGAGCGCGAGCTGGGCCGAGAGCGCCGCAGCGCCGCCGGCGAGGAGGGGCGCCGCCGCGGCCACCCAGACGCCGCGCGCCAGGAGCCAGAGCGCCGCCGACCAGGCGCCGCCGAGCGTCGCCGCCACGGCGAGGAGCGAGAGGGCGAGCGCCGCGCCCGGCCCGACGCCGGCCAGGGAGACGAGCGCG
Source organism: Anaeromyxobacteraceae bacterium (assembly GCA_035719085.1). GTDB lineage: Bacteria > Myxococcota > Myxococcia > Myxococcales > Anaeromyxobacteraceae > JADKCZ01. The sequence goes on along the minus strand of DASTGK010000513.1, from coordinate 6,359 downwards.
GCGAGGAGCGCCGAGGCGAGGGCCAGGCCGAGCGCCGCGGCGGCGTCGGCCGCGGGCGAAAGGCGGCGCACGTGGTGGTCGTTGAGGAGGCCGTCGACAGCCGTGGCGATCACCTCGCCGCCCACCGCCTCCGGGTTGACCGGCGTCGGCCGCTTGTCCTTGGCCGCGGTCGCCGTGGAGGAGAGGACCACCACCGCGTGGTCCAGGGGCCGGAGCGCCTCGGGCGGCGGCGGCGCCCCCTCGCCCTCGCGCGCCAGCGCGGCGCGCAGCAGCGTCGCGCCCGAGACCTCCGGGTAGACGGCGGCGCCGGGCGCCGGCGGGCGGGTCCAGCGGACGAGGACGCGGCCATCGGGTCCCTCGGGGCCGTCGAAGAGCTTGACCGGCCCGGCCGCCACGGCGGCGGCGCGCGGGAGCGAGGCGAGGAGCCCCTGGTCGGTCGGGAAGGCGTGGCGCAGCGCCCGGACCTTGCCGTCGAGATCCTGCCGCTGCGAGACGACGCCGAGCGCCGCCGCCGCGGCGGCGAAGCGCGGGAGCGGCGGCTGGAGCAGGAAGCGGCCGGGGTGGCCAGGGTCCTCGGCGGCGGCCGCCGCGAGCACCACGCGGCCGCGGCGCAGCGCCTCCTCGAGCGCGGCGTTCTCCTCGGCGAGGCTCCCCTCGAGCGGGTCGACGAGGACGAGGTCGAGCGCGATCGACTCGGCGCCGGCGCGGCGCGCCTCGTCGAGCAGGGCGGCGAGCGCGCTGCGCGGGATCGGGTAGGTGCCGCCGGCCAGCCGGATGGTCTCGTCGTCGATGGCGACGAGGGCGACGTTGGGCCCCGCGGGCGGGGCGGTGCGCGCGGCGCGGACGTCGTAGAGCACGCGCTCCGCCGCCTCGAGCGGCTCCGGCCGCGCGAGGGCGAGGGCGCCGCCGAGGAGCCCCGCGACCGACCCGGCGAGGAGCGCGGCGCGGAGCTTCCGGGCGGAGGGGGAGGGCATGCCTGAGGGGGAGGGTACCAGGTTGCGCCCGAACCCGAACCCGAACCCGTCGGCCGTTCCCGTGCCGGTGGACCGTTCCCGTCGGTCCCGTGCCCCGTCACCCCGGGTTGGGGGGGTGGAGACGGGGCACGGGGCACGGACCACGGACCACGGACCACGGAAGCACGGGTTCGGGTTCGGGTGCGGGTTCGGGTTCGGGTTGGGAAGTGCGATTAGTATCCCCTCCATGCCGGTCCTCTTCGTCTTCGTGGACGGCGTCGGCGCCGGCGAGCGCGACCCGGACAGGAACCCGCTCGCCCGCGGCGACTTCCTCCTCTCGCGCTTCGCCGACGGCTCGGGTGCGCCCCTGCCGCACGGCGGGCGGGCGGTGCTGGCCGACGCGCGGCTCGGCGTGCCGGGGCGGCCGCAGTCGGCCACGGGCCAGACGACCATCCTCACCGGCGAGAACGCGCCGGCCCTGCTCGGCCGCCACCTGCTCGGCTTCCCCGACCGGACGCTGCGCGAGCTGCTCTCGCGCCGCTCGCTCTACCGGGCGCTGGCGGCGGCGGGGCGCCGCTTCACCTTCGCCAACGCCTACCCGGTCGCCTACCTGCGGGCCCTCGGCTTCGAGGCGGACGGCGAGCCGGAGCTCACGCTCCGCCGCAGGGCGCGCCCCTCGGCCACCACGGTGGCCTTCGCCGCGGGCGGCGGGCGCTTCCGCACCTTCGCCGACGCCCGCCAGGGCGCCGGGCTGACGCACGACCTCACGGCCCACCGCGCCCGCGACCTGGGCGTCGACCTGCCGCTGCGCACGCCGGAGGAGGCGGCCGAGCTCTTCTGGCGGCTCGCCCAGGGGCACGACCTCGCCGCCTTCGAGTTCTTCGAGACCGACGAGGCGGGCCACGCCCGATCGATGGAGCAGGGGCTCGACGCGCTCTCGCGGCTCGACCGCTTCCTGCGGGCGCTCGCCGCGCGCCTCGGCCCCGACGACGCGCTCGTGGTGGTGAGCGATCACGGCAACCTGGAGGACCTCTCCTCGCGCAACCACACCCTCTCGCCCGTCCCCGTCCTGGGCTTTGGCAGGGCGGCGGCCCGCCTCGACGTCGTCCGCGACCTGACCCACATCGCCCCCCTCCTCCTGGGGCTGGTCGACGGTCGTGGGCTTGATCCCTCAGTCCCAGAAGGGTAGACCTGCTGGGTGCACCGCTACTCAGCCCTCCTCGCCCTGGCGCTGGTCGCCGGCTGCGCCCCGCGAGTCAGCGGCTCGGGCGAGCCGCGCAGCGAGACGGTGCAGATCGGCACGAGCAAGGTCCGCATCCTCTACTGGCCCGAGGACGACGCCGGCGCCCGGCAGGTGATCGAGGCGGTCCGCATCGCGGTGCCGCGCACCGAGCGGTGGGGCGGCCTCGAGGTCCCGGTCACCATCACCATCCACCCGAGCCACGACGCGCTCGAGGCGGCGGTGCGCCGGCCCGGCTACGCCTGGCTGCGGGCCTGGGCGCGCTACGCGACCATCGACCTGCAGTCCCCGTCGACCTGGCGCATCTTCGGCGCCCGCGACGAGCAGGTGCAGGAGCTCCTCACCCACGAGCTGACCCACTGCGCCATGTACCAGCGCGCCGCCAGCGAGTGGAGCTGGTCGTACAAGGGCATCCCGCTCTGGTTCCGCGAGGGGATGGCGAGCCAGACGGCCGACCAGGGCTACCGGCGCGGCACGGTCGAGGACCTGTGGCGCTTCTACGAGCAGGGCTTCCCGGGCGCGGGCGACGGCGAGCTGGCGGCCGGCACCGTGGCGCGGGTGGCGCGCGGCCGCGGCCTCGAGGGCGATCCCCTGGGCGATCCGGAGCCGATGTACCAGGAGCGGTCGGACGTGGTGTACGGCGCCGCCCACTACGCCTTCGGCTTCCTCATGGACCGCTACGGCGAGCCGCGCGTGCGCGACATCCTCGAGCGGATGCGGGCCGGCGCCCCCTTCCCGCAGGCGTTCAAGGACGCCATCGGCGTGGGCGAGCTCGAGTTCGTGAACGAGTTCCGGCGCTACGTCATCTGGCAGGGCTGGCGCCGCACCTAGTCGTCGTCGCCGCTGGCGCGCCGCACCACCGTGGCGACCAGCCAGAGCCGGTCGCCGTAGGCCTGCTCGGCGCAGATCCAGAGCCGCACCGGCTCCCCCTCCACCGCCGCCGTCGAGCCCGACTCCGGGCCCCAGATCCACTCGCGCGCCGCGGCGCCGCCGCCGGTGCGCGGCTGGCCCGGCTCGCCGGGCAGGAGCGCCGCCGCCACGCGGGCCGGCTCGGCCGGCTCGGCCGAGACCACCTCGACGAGCGTCACCAGCCCCTCGCGGTCGGTCTCGACGTGCGCCACCGCCCGCACGGCCCCGCCCTCCGAGAGGGCGACCTCAGGCTCGGAGAGGTCGACGTTCAGGGCGCGCCGCCGCTCGGCGTCGAGGCCGATGGGGTGGGCCCAGGGGCGCCAGCCGGCGGCGGCGAAGGCGGCGAGGGCCTCGCGGCGGGGCCGGAGGAGGAGGGCGGAGAGCGTCGGGAGCGGGAGGTTCATGAGGAGCGGCTCAGCGCGATCGGGTCGAGGTCGGGGTCGGGGTCGGGGTCGCGGCCGGGACCGTCTGCCACGGCGACGGCAGGATCGGCCCGCGCTCGGTGGCGCGCGCCACGCGCTGCAGCTCGATCTCGCCGACGAGCGCGGCCGGCGCCACCGTCGACACCGGCACGTAGCCGCTCTCGGCGCCGCAGTAGCCGTTGAAGACGCGCACCGCGTCGCCGGTGGCGAGCACCTTGTTGACGCTCGTGAGCGGCGTGCCGACCATCTCCACGCCGCGCACCAGCGTCTCGGCGCCGGTCTCGGCGTCCACCCGGTAGACGAGCCGCGGCGTCCCCTTGAACGCCTGGTAGCCGAAGGACATGGTGTTGGTGTTGCCGCCGGTGATGTCGCGGATGACGAGGCCGTAGGGCTTCCCCTGGCGGCGCGCCTCGGCCATCAGCATCCGCTTCAGCTCCTCGCGGCCGACGGCCCGCGACGACTCGACCACCAGGTTGGCCATGCGGGCCATGGGCGGGCGGGTGCCCTGCGAGCGGCCGTGGCCGTTCGAGTGCTCGAACGGCTTCACCGGCTTGCGCGAGAGCAGGTAGGAGACCAGCTTGCCGTCCTGCACCAGCACGGTGCGCCGCGCCCGCACCCCCTGGTCGTCGAAGGCGTAGGTGCCGTTGAGCGGCGTCCCGGCCGCCTCGGCCCGCGTCGGGTCGTCGACGATGGTGAGGAAGGCGGGCAGCACCTGCTTGCCGATCTGCCCGGCGTAGGTCTGCCCCTCCTTGTCGTCGTCGATCCGCTCCCCCTCGAGCCGGTGGCCCACCGCCTCGTGGAAGAGGACGCCGGTCGCCTCCGGCTCCAGGATGGCCGGGCCGGTGTACGGGTCGATGGCCGGGGCGCTGCGCAGCGCCGTCAGCTCCGCCGCCACGGCCTGCGCCGCCTCGGCCAGGCGGGCCGGCGTGGGGAGCCCCGCCTCGTCCAGCGCGTAGAAGTCCCGCCCGCCCTCGAGCAGCTGCCCGTCCTCGGCGCGGGCCACCGCCTGCAGGTGCACGGCGTAGAGCGTCCGCTCGGTGACGAGCCGCGTCCCCTCGCTGGTGGCGAGCCAGCGGACCTGCCGCTCCGCCGTCACCTTCACCTGGGCGTCGAAGACGGCCGGCTGGCCCCGGAAGGCCGCGGTGGTGTCGCGCACGGCCCGGCGCCAGCGCTCCCGGTCGAAGGGGAAGGGGCGCGGCGGCTCGAGCTGCCGCTCCGGCGCCTCGCGCGAGAAGCTCGGGGCGCGCTGCGGGTCGCTCGCCCGGTAGACCTCGCGCGACCGCTTCTTGAAGTAGCTCGCCAGCGCCTCCTTGTACCGCTCGTCGGTGAGGAGCCAGAGGGCGTTGCGCAGCGCCTGCGGGTCGTCGTCGATGGGCGCGTCCTTGGGGGCGCTCCAGCTCGGCAGCTCGCCGCCCAGGATCATCACGTCGTCGCCGCCGCCCGACGAGTCGAGCTCGTGGCTCCCCACCCGCACGTCGACGAAGAGCGTCCGGTCGTGGCGCGACAGGTCGTCCATGACCGCGCCGTAGCGGCCGGAGACCTCGAGGGCGGTGACGTCGCGCACCTGGTAGCCGACGTAGTAGGGGGCCTCGAAGCCGTCGAGCTTGAGGCGGGAGGCGGAGCGGTCGAGCTCCTGCGCCATGGCGTCGAGCACGGCCAGGCGCGGGTCGGCGGCGAGGAGGGCGAGGGCGAGGAGGGCGGGGGCCACGGGGACGATGTAACACGGCGCCGCACCACCCGCTCGCACGCGCCGCTTCGCCCGGGCGGGGCGGTCGTCTAGAATCACCCACGGTGCGATCCTTCGGCCGCTACCGGCTCCTCGAGCCCCTCGCCTCCGGCGGGATGGCCGAGGTGTGGCGCGCCGAGACGGCCGGCCCGGCCGGCGTGCGCAAGGAGGTGGCCCTCAAGCTGGTGCGCGGCGAGCACGGCGCGCTCGGCGACTTCGCGGCCATGCTGGTGGAGGAGGCGCGGCTGGCGGCCCGGCTCACCCACGCCAACGTGGTGCAGGTCTTCGAGCTCTGCGAGGAGGGCGGCCGCCACGCCATCGCCATGGAGCTGGTGCGCGGCAAGGACCTGGGGCGCGTGCTGGAGCGCTGCCGCGAGCTGGGGGTGCGGCTCGGGCTGCCGCGCGCCGTCCACGTCGGCGTCGAGGTGGCCCGCGCGCTCGCCTACGCCCACCGGCTCGCCGAGGCGGGCCGGCCGCTCGGCGTGGTCCACCGGGACGTCTCGCCCCACAACGTCCTCGTCTCCTTCGAGGGCGAGGTGAAGCTGGCCGACTTCGGCATCGCCCGGGCCATGAGCCACTCCGGCCTGACCGACCCGGGCACGGTGAAGGGCAAGCTCGCCTACATGGCGCCGGAGCAGGCGCGCGGCGAGCCGGTCGACGCCCGGGCCGACGTCTTCGCGCTCGGCGTCGTCCTGTGGGAGCTCTGCGCCGGCCGCCGGCTCTTCGCGCGCGACGGCGACGCCGCCACGCTCGGCGCGCTCATCGGCCAGGAGCCCATCTCGGCGCCGTCGCACTGGAACGAGGCCGTCCCCCCGGCCCTCGACGCGGCCATCCTCGGGGCCCTGGAGCGCGACCCGGCCCGGCGCACGCCGTCGGCCGACGCGCTCGGCGGCGCGCTGGCGACGGTCCTGCTCGGCCTGGCCCGCACGCCCGAGGACGTGGACCTGCGCGGCTTCATGCGCGGGCTCTGGCCGGACGGGGGCGAGAGCCGCGCCGCGCCCGAGCCGACGGCGGTGCGCCCCATCCCGCTCGTCACGCTGGCCGCCGAGCCCTCGGTCACCCGGACCATCGCCGCCCCGCGCTCGCCCGCCGCCCCGCGACGGCTCCTC
>DASTGK010000512.1:0-2721 GCA_035719085.1 Anaeromyxobacteraceae bacterium | reverse complement strand
GGCCGAGCAGGCCGCGCCGCCGCCCCCGCCGCCGAGCGGCGGCAGCGACGGCGGACCGGGCGAGGCGTGATCATGGCGGGCTGGCCCGCGCGGCGTGGCGGTGCCGCGGCGCTCCTCGTCGCGGGCCTGCTCGCGGGCGGTTGCCGCAGGAGCCCGCCGACGCGGGTCGAGTCGATCCGGGTCGCCGAGTCGTCGCTGGCGGCGGCCGCCGAGACGGGGGTCGACACGGCCGCCATCGAGGAGGCCGCGCGGGGCGCGCTCGCCCAGGCCGGCTTCGCCGTCGGTGCGGGCGACGGGCCGGCCTTCCGGGCGCGCGTCGAGATCGGCGCGCTGCGCGTCGGCCCGGTGCCGGGCGGCGCCGGGATGCAGGCCGACGTGGGGCTCGAGCTGCAGCTCACGCCGGTGAAGGGCGAGGAGCCGGAGCGGCGCGAGCAGGGGCAGGGGACCGCGCCCATCGGCGGGGCCGGGCCGGCGCCCGCCGTCCGCGGCGCCATCGCGGCGGCGCTCGGCGAGGCGGCCCGCGGGCTGCGCATCGCCCTCTCCGCCGACGCCAAGCCGGTGAAGGCGCTCGTCGCCGACCTGGACGCCGCCGACGCGCGCGTGCGCGAGCACGCCGCGGAGGTGCTCGGCGAACGGCGCGATCCGTCGGCCGTGCCGGCGCTGGTGCGCCGGCTGCAGGACCAGGAGCCGCAGGTGGTCCACCGGGCCATCGGCGCCCTCTCGCAGATCCGCGACCCGCGCGCCGTGCCGGCGCTCATCGACCTCTCCCGCGGCGGCGACCCCGTCATCACCATCCGGCTCGTGCACGTGGTCGCCGACATCGGCGGCGAGGACGCGCACGGCTGGCTCCTCACCCTGGAGCAGGCCCACCCCGATCCGCGCGTGCGCGCCGCCGCCACCGAGGCGCTGCGCGAGCTGGCCCGGCCGCAGGCCGTGGCCGGCGCGGCGCCGCGGAAGTAGCGGGCCCGCGCGCGAACGAGGCTAGAATGCGCCCCACCATGCGCTCCGCCCTGGTCCTCCCGCTCCTCGCCCTCCTCGCGGCCTGCGCCCACCCGGGCGGCGGGCCGGTCGGTTCCGCCGGCGCCTCGCCCGCCGGCGTGGCCGCCTACTTCCCGCTGGCCGTCGGCAACGAGTGGGTCTGGGAGGACGTGAGCCCGGCCCTGCCCGAGGCGCGGCGCGGCGCGCTGCGCACCGTGCGCATCGAGGCGCGGACGGCCGACGGCTTCTTCCGCGACGGCGAGCGGGGCGAGCTCAAGGTGATCGGCCCCTGCGTGCAGGACCGGGTGCGCCAGATCCTGTGCGCCCCCTTCACCGCCGGCGCCTCGTGGAAGTCGGTGGTGTCGGTCAGCTCGACCGAGAAGTACGAGATCGCGGCGGTGGGCGAGACGGTGGTGACGCCGGCCGGGACCTTCCAGGGCTGCGTCCGCGTCCGCGCCCTGAACCGGGCGGCCCCGGGGGCCGACCTGGTCAACGAGATCAGCTACGCGCCGGGGGTCGGCCCGGTGCGCATCGAGACGTTCGCGGTCATCCAGGGGCAGGCGGCGCCGCAGTTCCGCGCGCTGCTGCGCCGGTACCGCGTGGAGGCACGGTGAGCATGCGCGAGGTCGGAATCGGGATCGCCGGGTTCGGCACGGTCGGCGGGGGCGTCCTCTCCATCCTGCGGCGCCACGCCGGGGACATCGAGGCGCGGCTCGGCGCCCGCATCGCCGTGAAGAAGATCGCGCTGCGCGACGCCCGCAAGTCGCGCGCGGTGGACGTGCCCTCCGGGCTCGTCACCACGCGGCTCGAGGACCTGCTCGAGGACCCGTCCATCGAGGTGGTGGTCGAGCTGATCGGCGGCGTCGACCAGGCCTTCGAGCTGGTGGCCGGCGCGCTCTCGCGCGGCAAGCACGTCGTCACCGCCAACAAGGCGCTCCTGGCGGCGCGCGGCGACGAGATCTTCCGGCTGGCGCGCGCCAAGAGCGTCGACGTCTACTACGAGGCGGCGGTCTGCGGCGGCGTGCCCATCATCCGCACGCTCCGCGAGGCCCTGGCCTCCGACCGCATCAACTCGCTGGTGGGCATCGTCAACGGCACCACCAACTTCATCCTCACCGCCATGGCCGAGAAGGGCGAGCCGCTGGCCCAGGCCCTGGCCGAGGCCCAGCGGCTCGGCTACGCCGAGGCCGACCCGACGCTCGACGTCTCGGGCGGGGACGCCGCCCAGAAGCTCTGCGTGCTCGCCCAGCTCGCCTTCGGGGCGCGCCTCGCGCCGCAGGACGTGCTCACCGAGGGCATCCTGGGGCTCCTGCCCGAGGACTTCGCCTGGGGCCGCTCCTTCGGCTACGCCCTGAAGCTGCTGGCGGTGGCCCGCCGGGTCGAGCGCGCCGAGGGCGAGAGCGGCGGCCCGGACCTCATCGAGGCCCGGGTGCACCCGGCCTTCATCCCCCAGGCCTCGCTCCTCGCCGGCGTGCGCGGCGCCATGAACGCCGTCGTGCTCCGCTCGGAGGCGCTCGGCGCCTCGATGCTCTACGGGCAGGGGGCGGGGGCGATGCCGACCGGCAGCGCGGTCGTCTCCGACATCATCGATCTCACCCGCAACATCCTGTCCGGCAGCCCGGGGCGGGTGCCGCTCCCCCCGGCGAAGCCCCTCGTCTCGCTGCGGCCCCACGACGACATCCGCTGCGCGTACTACCTGCACTTCCAGGTGCAGGACACCCCCGGCGTCCTCGCCCGGATCGC
>DASTGK010000511.1:0-5559 GCA_035719085.1 Anaeromyxobacteraceae bacterium | reverse complement strand
CACCAGCGCCAGGCGCGCCACGCCGCCCTTCAGGAGCTCCGCCTCCGGCTCGCCGTAGGGGTCGCGCACCTCGGCCACCAGGCCGCCGCACTGGACGCGCCAGGCGATCCGGTCGAGCTGGCCGGCGCTGCAGCCGGCGAGCGCCGCGGCGACGTCGACCGGCTTCGCGGCCTCGGGCCGGGCGGCCTGGCCGCCCGGGACGGTGGCGCAGGCGCCGAGGGCCAGCGAGGCGACGGCGAGCGCCTGGCCAAGGCCGGCGCGGGCGAGACGGATCATGAGGTTGCCTCCCGGCGCGCGACTGTAGGGCGCCGGGCGCGAGCGCGGCAAGCGCCGACTGCTGTCAGACGCGGCTGCTATTCCCGCTCGCCGTGAACGCGCCGGCGGCGAAGCGGTGGATCGAGGCGGCCCCAGCCCCCGGCGCGGAGGCCCTGGCGCGCGCCCTCGGGCTCCACCCGCTGGCGGCCCGCGTGCTCGCCGCCCGCGGCCACGCCGACCCGGCCGCCGCCGAGGCCTTCCTGGCGGCGCGGCTCGCCGACCTGCCCGACCCGTTCGCCATGAAGGGGATGGAGGCGGCGGTCGAGCGGATCGTCCGGGCGGTCGAGGCGGGCGAGCGGATCGCCGCCTACGGCGACTACGACGTGGACGGCGTCACCTCCACGGTGCTGCTCTCCGGCTTCCTGCGGGCGGCCGGCGCCGACGTCGTCACCTACGTGCCCCACCGCCTGGCCGAGGGGTACGGGCTCAACACCGCCGCGGTGGAGCGGCTGGCGGCCGGCGGCGTGAAGCTGGTGGTGAGCCTCGACTGCGGCATCACCTCGATCGAGGAGGTGCGCGCCGCCGCGGCGCTCGGCGTCGACGCCGTGGTGGTGGACCACCACACCGTCCCGGTGGAGCTGCCGGCGGCCGCCGCCATCCTCAACCCGCACCAGCCCGGCTGCGGCTACCCGTCGAAGGACCTGGCCGCGGTGGGCGTCACCTTCGCGCTCGTCATGGCGCTGCGCCGGCGGCTGCGCGAGCGCGGGCGCTTCGGCGCGGCGCGCCCCGAGCCGAACCTGAAGGAGGCGCTCGACCTCGTGGCGCTCGGCACCGTGGCCGACGTGGTGCCGCTCACCGGCGCCAACCGGATCCTGGTGCGCTGGGGGCTCGAGGCGATCGCCCGCTCGCGGCGCCCCGGGCTGCGGGCCCTGAAGCGGGTGGCCGGCGTCGCCGAGGGGGCGCCGGTCTCGGCGGGCCAGATCGGCTTCCGGCTGGCGCCGCGGCTCAACGCGGCCGGCCGTCTCGACGACGCCGGGCGCGGCGTGCGGCTCCTCGCCACCGGCGACGAGGCCGAGGCGCGGGCGCTGGCCGAGGAGCTGGACCGCGAGAACCAGGCGCGCCAGGAGATCGAGCGGCGCATGCTGGAGGAGGCGCTCGTCGAGGCGGATCGCCACCTGGAGCGCGGCGTGCGCGGCCTGGTGCTGGCGCGCGAGGGCTGGCACCCGGGCGTCGTCGGCATCGTGGCGGCGCGGGTGGCGGAGCGGTTCCACCGGCCGGCGGTCCTCATCGGCCTCGCCGACGGGGTGGGGAAGGGGAGCGGCCGGTCGATCGAGGGGTTCCACCTCTACGACGCGCTCGCCGCCTGCCGCGACCACCTGGCCCGCTTCGGCGGCCACCGGCACGCCGCCGGCGTCACCGTGGCGCCGGACCGGGTGGCCCCCTTCCGCGAGGCCTTCGAGGCCCACGCCGCCGGGGCGCTCGCCGACGAGGACCTGGTGCCGCGCTGCCGCGTCGACGGCTGGATCGCCGAGGCCGACGTCTCGGCGCGCGCCGCCGAGGACCTGGAGAAGCTCGGCCCCTTCGGCGCCGGCCACCCCGAGCCGGTCTTCGCGCTCCGGGCCGCCGCCGGCCGGGCGCGCACCGTCGGCGCGCAGCGGCAGCACCTGAAGCTGGTGCTCGGCGCCGGCCTCGACGCCATCGGCTTCGGCCTCGGCGCCCGGCTCGACGCCTGCCGCGGCGAGGTCGAGGCCGCCTTCACCGTCGGCTTCGACGACTGGGACGGGACGAAGCGGCTGCAGCTCAAGCTGCGCGACGTGCGGGCGGCTACGCCACCCCCCACCGGATCCTCTCGCTCGCGGTGAAGAGCGCGCCGAGCTTCGCCACCTCGCTGGCGTGGACCCGGGCGGCCACCTGCAGGAAGCGGGTGCGGCAGCCGTCGGAGCAGAAGTGCCAGGTGCGCCCGTCGTGCTCCAGGCTCCGGTTGTCGTCGTCCTCGAGGAGCAGCGGGCAGCCGCAGACCGGGTCGACCACCACGCCGTCGTTCGCCTCGTCGCCGTCGCCCGTCATGCTCGCTCCCGCCGGCCCGCGCCTGCCGTACGTTGGGCCCATCCACGTGCTCTGCACGGCCGGGGCCAGCGGACGAAGCCGAGTGGCGACGCCCGGTTGCGGTCAGGGGCGGCCCAGCACGCCCACCTGTTTACAGCCCGCTCCCTGTCACCTTTTCAGGGCCGGGCCGGACCGCGAGGAAAGGGGCCGGACCTCCTTGACCTCCCTCGTTTCGCGGTGTTAGCTGCCCGTCCACACTTTTCATCAGCGGGCGGAGGCATCGCGTGGCGCGCTTCATCACCGAGCTCAAGCGGACCCACACCTGTGGGCAGCTCACCAAGGCCGACGAGGGGACCGAGGTCGTCCTCTACGGCTGGGTCAACAACCGCCGCGACCACGGCGGCGCGGTCTTCATCGACCTGCGCGACCGCGAGGGCGTCACCCAGGTGGTCTTCGAGGAGGACGTCCGCCCCGAGGTGCACGACCTGGCCGGCCAGCTGCGGCTCGAGTACTGCGTCGGCGTCCGCGGCAAGGTGGTGTCGCGCGGCGGCAACGCCAACCCGAAGCTCAAGACCGGCGAGATCGAGGTCCACGCCTCCGAGCTCGAGATCTTCAACCGCAGCGAGCCGGCGCCGTTCCAGATCGAGGACAAGATCGACACGGCCGAGGAGAAGCGGCTGCAGTACCGCTACCTCGACCTGCGCCGCGCCCCGCTGCAGAAGACGCTCATGACGCGCGCCCGGGTGAACCACCTGACGCGCAACTACTTCACCGACCAGGGCTTCCTCGAGCTCGAGACGCCGTTCATGGTGAAGTACACGCCAGGCGGCGCCCGCAACTTCCTCGTGCCGAGCCGCCTCAACGCCGGCAAGTTCTACGCCCTGGCCGAGAGCCCGCAGCTCTTCAAGCAGCTCTACATGATCGCGGGCTTCGACAAGTACTTCCAGATCGTCCGCTGCTTCCGCGACGAGGACCTGCGGCTCGATCGCCAGCCCGAGTTCACGCAGATCGACGTGGAGCGCTCCTTCGTCACCCAGGACGACATCTTCGAGACCATCGAGGGGCTCGTCTGCACGCTCTGGAAGGAGGTGCTGGGCGTCGAGATCCCGCGCCCCTTCCAGCGCATGAACTTCGACGAGTCGATGGCCAGGTACGGCAACGACAAGCCGGACCTGCGCTTCGGCATGGAGCACGTGCTCCTCACCGACCTGGTCAGGGCGCACGACGGCGGCGGCGTGCCGCTCCTCAAGGAGGCGGTCGACGCCAAGGGGATCGTGAAGGGCATGGTGGTGCCCGCCAGCGCCAACCTCTCGCGCACCGAGGTCGACAAGCTCGAGGAGCTCGTCAGGGGCATGGGCTCGAAGGGGCTGGCCCGCGCCAAGGTGGCCGAGGGCGGCGAGTGGACCCAGTCGCCCTTCGCCAAGACCATCACCCCCGAGCTGCGCCTGGCACTCACCGCGGCCTGCGGCGCCAAGCCGGGCGACCTGCTCCTCTTCCAGTTCGGCAAGGAGTCGGTGGTCCACACGGTGATGGCCAACCTGCGCCTCCACCTCGGCAAGAAGCTCGGCCTCATCCCGGAGTACGGCTCGGGCGGCACCTGGCGCTTCCTCTGGGTCGTCAACCCGCCGCTCTTCGAGTACGACGAGGAGGCCAAGCAGTGGGCCGCCGCCCACCACGCCTTCACCCGGCCCCACGACGACTGCCTCCAGTACCTGGAGAGCGACCCGGGCAAGGTCGACTGCTACCGCTACGACTGCGTCCTCAACGGCTTCGAGATCGGCGGCGGGTCCATCCGCCTCCACGACCCGGCCGTGCAGGCCCGCGTCTTCAAGGCCATGGGCATCTCGGACGAGGAGGCCCGCGCCAAGTTCGGCTTCCTGCTCGACGCGCTCAAGATGGGCGCGCCGCCGCACGGCGGCATCGCCCTCGGCATGGACCGGCTCGTCATGCTGCTCACCGGCGCCGAGTCGCTGCGCGACGTGGTGGCCTGGCCCAAGACGCAGAAGGGCACCGACCTCATGACCGGGGCCCCGGGCGACGTGGACGCGAAGCAGCTGCGCGACCTCTCCGTGAAGAGCACGGCCGAGCCGGTCAAGGAGCCGCGGTAGCGGCCCCGGCCGCGCGCCGCTCCGGGTGAAGCCGGTCCTCATCGTCAACCCCGCCAGCGCCGCCGGCCGCACCGGCCGGCACTTCGACGCCATCGCCCGGGCGGTCCACGCCGCGGTGGGCGAGTTCGAGGCCCGCTTCACCCGCGCCGTCGGCGACGCGGTGGCGCTGGCGCGCGAGGCGGCGCTCGGCGGCCGCACGCTGGTGGTGGCGGTCGGCGGCGACGGCACGGCCTCCGAGGTGGTGGACGGGCTGCTCGTGGGCGGCTACCGGCGCGACTTCGGCTTCATCCCGCGGGGCAGCGGCGGCGACTTCCGGCGCAGCCTCGGCCTCCCGGCCGACGTGAAGGGCGCGGCGCGGGCGCTGGCCGGTCCGGCCACCGGGTCCATCGACCTCGGGCGCATCGAGCTCACCGGGCCGGGCGGCGCGGCGCTGGTCCGGCACTTCGTCAACGTCGCCTCCTGCGGCGTCTCCGGGCGGGTGGCCGGCGCCGTCAACCGCTCCTCGAAGCTCCTCGGCGGCCCGCTGGCCTTCAAGCTGGCGGCGGCCCGCTCGCTCCTCGGCTGGCGCGACCAGCGGGTGCGCTGGCGCGCCGACGGCGGCCCCTGGATCGAGCAGCCGGTGACGGCGCTGGCGGTCTGCAACGGCCGCTACTTCGGCGGCGGCATGATGGTCGCGCCGGGCGCGCTCCTCGACGACGGCCTGCTCGACGTCACCATCTGGAGCGGCTTCGGCCTGGCCGACTTCGTGCGGCTCCAGCCCAAGCTCTACGACGGCCGCCACGTCGAGCTGCCCTCGGTGCGCACGCTGCGCGCCCGCACCGTGGAGCTCGAGCCGGTGGGCGACGCCGAGGTGCTGCTGGAGGTGGACGGCGAGCAGCCGGGGCGCTTGCCGGCCAGGCTGACGGTGCTGCCGGGGGCGCTGGCGCTGCGGGGGCTGGGGCCGACCGTTCGGGCGGCCTAGCAGGGCAGCCGGGCTTCACGCCCCCTCACCCCGGCCCTCTCCCCCGGTGGGCTCATGATCCCACACAAGTAGACGGGCCCCATGCCGGCGTGATCTACCGTCGGCATGGGCAAGAAGCCGAGTCGTCGTGCGGTGGTGCGGGGCGAGTTCGCCGGGGTCGATCTTGGAGACAAGCGGCGGAATGATCGG
>DASTGK010000510.1:0-31725 GCA_035719085.1 Anaeromyxobacteraceae bacterium | reverse complement strand
GCAGCCCGCCGGCCGGGCTCCTCGGCGTCGGCACCACGCCGGTGGTGGTGGTCGACCCGCCGCCGCCCGCGCCGCCGAAGGGCTCCTGGGAGGCGGTGCCGCTCTCACCCCGGCCGGCGGCCCTCGGCCCGCTCGGCGCCGCGGTGGGGCGCGAGCTGAACGAGCTGGCGCCGCAGCTCTCGGCCTGCTTCGACGAGGAGGTCCAGGCGCGCCACGGCACGGCCGGCGTGACGGCGGTGCGCGACGCGGCGCCCCAGGCCGACCAGGGGACGACCGTGCTCGTGCTCGAGCTCGAGGCGCAGGCCGGCGCGGTGCGGATCGTCGACGCGCCGGTGGAGACGCGCGGCGGCGCGAGCGACGGGCTCATCGCCTGCGCCCAGCGCGTCCTGCGCGGCAAGGTCTTCGACGCCCCCGGCGCGCGGCCCGGCGCGCGCCACCGGATGCTCCACCCGCTGCTGCCGTAAGCAGGGGCCGGGGTGAGCGGGCTGCGAGTCCACTCACCACCGGCCTCGCCTTGCGGGGAGCCCCGCCTACGGCGCCAGCGGCACCACCAGGCTCGTCCGCATCATCTCCGAGTCCTCATGGGAGTTGATGTGGCAGTGCCACACGTACGGGCCGCTCGTCACCGGCTCGAAGTTCCACGGCGGCGAGCAGACGCCCGCGCCCGCGGCCGGGCAGTCGGTCGCGGCGGCGCCGATGGTGGGGCCGCCCGGCGCGCCGGGGGCCGGCTTGAGCGCGGCGTTCCCCACCGACCAGCCGGCGTCCCACTTGGCGACGATGGTGGTGACGTTGCCGGGCAGGGCGATCGACGCGTCCTTCCAGCCGAAGTTGGCGGCGGTGGGCGCGGTCGGCGCGGGCGCGCCGAGCAGGAACGGCGTCACGTCGGGCACCACCTGCATCTCGAGGCCGGGCGAGGTGCCGGGCTGGCAGGTGGTGGAGCCGCACAGCGCCGCCTTGTAGGCGCCGACGCTGAACCGCTGCGTCTCGACCACCTGGTGCTTCACCAGGTGCGGGTGCATCGGGTGGGCGTCGACGGTGAGGTTGATGATCTTCCAGACCTCGATCGTCCCCTGCCGCGGCGTCTCGGTCACCTTGTACTCGAACGGCACGCCGTTGATCTGCATGCCGAGCGGCGAGAGCGTCACGCCGTCGGCCCGCTCGTTCAGGTAGAGCTGGCGCACCGCCGAGATGCAGGGGTTCTGCGGCGTGGCGATGACGCCGGGCGGGCACATCGGCAGCGCCTTGTAGTTGACGAAGCTCGGGTCGGCGGTGGCCGGGATGGCGACGCAGCCGTTGTCACCCGCCGCGACCGTCGGCCAGGTGAGCCCCGCGGCGCCGCAGGTGGGCACGCCGGGCGCCGCGGCCGAGCGGGCCTGCACGTCGAACCGCATCACCACGTTCATCTCGGCGAACGGGCTCGCCGGCGCGAACGGCGTGATGCCGGCCGGGAACGGGGCCGGGGCCGAGTTGGTCATGAAGACCGTGGCGGCCGCGCCGGGGGCGAGGCCCGGCAGCAGGCCGAAGTTGACGAGCAGCTCGTACCGCTCGCCCGGGCACATGGTCAGGCTGGCCTGGTTCTGCAGCGGCACCGGCAGGTAGCCCTGGTCGTCGGCGATGACGGTGAAGGACACGTTGTTCCTCGGCTGCCCGCCCACGGCCGGCTGCGTGGTGCTGAAGCCGAGCGTCCAGCAGCGCGAGTCGGAGCCGTCGACGACGCGGACGCGGTACCAGCCGGGCTCGGTGGTCCTCTTGGGCCAGAGGACGCCGTTCACGAGCACGTGGTCGCCGAAGTACTCGGGGATCCAGGTCGGGTGGACCTGCGGGTTGACGCCCGGGGTCACCGGCGTGGCGCCGACGGGCGGCGGCGGCGCGGCCGGCACCGGCTGGCCGAGGCCGTTCGAGAAGTTGATGCTGCCGTCGTCGTTGAAGGACCGGTCCTGGATGGCGAGGAAGAGGTCGTACCTGGGGATGGTGAGGGCATCGCGCGGCTCGGTGAGCGGGTCGAGCCAGGTGTACGTGCAGGTCGCGCCGGCCGGGCCGTTGCGGTTCACGGCGTCACACGCGCCGCCGGTCACCGACCCGTGCTTCGCCGGGTCCTTCACCGGGAAGAAGCCGGCCGGCCCGGCGATGACGTTGTGGTGCGTCTTGCCGAGCGTGTGGTCGTGGAACCAGATGGTCGCCTCGTCGTTGACCATCGGGTAGGTGTAGGTGTCGTTCATCCAGCTCTGGATGGCCGTCGAGGCGAGCGCGCCGGGGTTGCCGCCGGGCCGGAAGAGCGGGCCGATGTCCGGCGCCTCGAAGGCCGGGCTGAGGAACCACGGGGTCTGGGCGTAGAAGCGGCCGGTGCGCATGTTGCCGAACCACTTCTCGGCGAAGCCGTCGGTGGCGGGCGGGATCTCGCCGCCGTGCAGGTGGGTCACCCAGGAGTTGTCAGGCTGCTGCGGGCTGCCGAACTGGTTGACGCGCTCCGGGGTGAGCGTGCCGGTGTTGAGGAACGGGTTGTAGACGAAGCCGGCGGGCGTGGTGGCCGGGTCGATGCGGGCCTTCACGCCCATGAAGGTCCGGTCGATGGCGCAGGGCCAGTCGGCCGCCTCGGGGTGCGGGCAGAAGAGGTGGTTGTTGGGGAACTCGTTGACCCAGCGGACCACCACCGGGCGCCCCTTGGTGCCGCGGATGCTGATCGACGGCCAGGTGGCCACGTAGTCGTTGCGCGACCACTCCGGGTTGGTCGCGGGCGGCGTCAGCTTGAGCACGCCGGCGAGCGGGGCGGTGGCGGGCGTGTTGCGCTGCCCGACGCCCCAGATCGGCGTGTAGAGCGGGGCGCCGACCGGGATGACGCCGCCCCGGCAGTAGGTGGTCGCGAAGGTGCCGCCGAGCTCGGCCGGGCAGGTGCAGCCGAGCGGCCGGTTGCAGACGAGGCCGGTCCACTGCATGCCGTCCGGCACCGGCACGTTGGCCGCGCTCACCTTGAGCGGATCGGGGAAGAGGCCGACGCCCACCGGGCCCGGCACCGCCGAGGCGAGCGCCTGGAAGCCCCAGGCCTCGTGCACGCCGATCTCGTAGTAGTCGGCGCCGGGGAAGGTGGTGGTGTCCGGCGTGTAGTCGGGCGGGTTGATCACCTCCCAGACGAACTTGGGCGTGGCCGGCGTGCCGGCGGGCGGCAGCGAGTTGGGCAGGATCGGGTTGAGCACCTTGAAGACGGGGAGCGTGGCGGCGCCGCAGGCGCGCCAGCCGCCGGCCGTCTGGTTCGCGAAGGCCGAGCCGACCACCGGCTCGCAGGCGAAGGACGGGGCGTTGGCGAGGGTGCAGAGCGGCACACCCCAGCCCAGGTTGTTCTGGTCGACGACGCACTGGCCCGGGTACGGATAGTTCGGCTGGCGGGCCTTGCCGGTCGGACCGTTCACGTTCTGTGGAGGGAATGGCAGCTGGCCGTTGGCGGCCGTGGCGAGGAGCAGCGCGAGCGCGCCGCCCAGGATCCTGGACAGGTTCGAGATCACGACGGCCTCCCTTTCGGGCGGCCGTCGGAGCGGTCGCCCCCCCGAAGAACTGCGGCCGGGGAGGCGCGTTCACGCCGGCCCCGCGGCCCCCGCTCGCTCCCCGAGCGGCGTGCCGGGCCAATCGTTTTTGGTCGATGCGATGTAGGCAAGTCTCCGACTTGGGCGCCCGACAGGCGGTGAAGTGCGCCGCGAAATTGATCTGGCGGTACGGGCATCTGGCCAGACGCTGCGTCGCAGACTCAACAGGGCAAGTTGGGGCGTGGGGCTCGCTGCACGCCGGCTGACGCCGGGACCTCCAACCAATGCCCGAGAGCCCTTCGGGTGCGGTCGAGTGGCGTGCGTCATCCGTCCCGTGGCGCCGCGCAGCCGGCCCGATCACCATCGATCCACCATCTTCACGGAAGGAGCACCGACCCATGCGCCGCCTCGCCCTCGCCACCCTCCTCGCCGCCTCGTCCGCGCACGCCGCCGAGGGAGCCGGCTGCTCCGGCGCGGTCGCCGGCGCCGCCTCGGGCGAGTTCACCTGCAGCGTCACGGTGCGGGTCGACGGGGCGAAGGCGCTCCTCGAGATCGCGCCCGAGGGGAAGGTGGCCGGCCTGGCGGCCCTCTCGCCGGCCTCGTTCGAGCTCCCCTCGCCGCTCAGGCCCGGGACCTGGACCCTCGCCACGCTCGGCCCGGGGCGCGCGCGCGCCGTCACCGACGGTGGGCAGGCCTTCGCGGCTCAGGGGACGCGGGGCGAGGTGACCCTCGTCATCGAGCAGGCGGAGCGCTACCCGCAGGCGCGCGGCTTCTACGTGGTGAGCGGCACGCTCACGGCGCGGCTCGTCCCGGAGCGGGCGGGCGGGGCGGGCGAGCTCACCCTCGACGTCCGCTTCTAGCTACAGCACCCGGTCGATGGTGACGACGTCGACCAGCCCGTCGACGTGGTAGAGCGCCGGGATCACCTTGGCCGCCGGGTGGCGGCGGCGCAGCTCGGCCACCTTCTCGGTGCCGGCCCGGTAGGCCGGCAGGTACATCCGGCCGTTGAGCGGGTGGCGCCCCCAGGCGCCGGAGAGCTTGTCGGCCCGCTCCGCCGAGCAGAGGAAGTCGCGCCGCAGCACGGCCGCCACGTCGGCCTGGGCCACGCCCTCCTTCCAGGTGAGCCAGGAGGACTGGTTCTTGGCGTCGTCCTGCAGGAGCGCCAGGAGCGTGCCGATGCGCAGGTCCTCGTCCGGCAGGTCCTTCACCTCGGTGACGCCGAAGGCGAGCAGGATGGCGTTGTTGGCGAGCCCCTCGGAGAGGGCGGCGCCGCGCGTGTTCATGGTGAGCACGGTCGCCTCGAAGGGGAGGCGGCGCTCGACGTACTGCGCCTGCGCCAGCGCGAAGTCGGTGACGTGGCCCGGCACCACCTCGTGGCTCACCAGCTGCGCGAACTCGGGCACCGAGATCTGGAGCGAGGCGTTGATCTCGTAGGTCGCCTCGTAGCGCGGCCTGCGGTCCGGGGTCCGGGCCCGGCCCACGTAGTTCATCGAGCCGGAGAACCAGGCGTCGGCGATGGGCAGGAAGGTGATGTTGGCGCGCGGCACCTCGCGCAGCGCGGCGGGGAGGTGGGGCGCCACGTGGCGGCGCGTCCCCTCGTCGAGCTGGGCGATGAAGGCGTCGGCCAGCTGCTTGATGGCCTTCTTCGGCACGAGCCGCTCGGCGCGCCAGCCGTCCACGGCGGCGATGAGCTCGTCGGGCGTGCGCGACGGGTGGCCGGCGCGCGCCAGGAGCTCCGCCAGCTCCTCGCGCTTCGCCTCGGGGCGCGAGGGCTCGGGCGGCTTCCCGGTGGAGCAGCGGACGCACCGCTCGTAGGGCACCGGCTCGCCGCGGCCGAGCAGCTCCTGGGCCAGGTCCCACATCGTCGCGAGGCTCTCGGCCGTCGCCTCGAGGTAGGCGCCGCGCAGCCCGCCGAGCGCCCGGGCCTGGGCGGCGAGGTCGCGCACGGCGCCGCGCACGTCGACCGCGGCCAGGTAGGCGTCGACGGCGGCCACATCAGGTGCCTTGGCCCCCACGCCGCCGGTCTCGCGCAGCCGCGCCGCCGTCGGGTGGGTGTAGGCGGCCGGCAGCGGCTCGTCGGAGAACCAGGAGTCGGCGATGTAGCGCCCCGTGCCCGAGGGGTTCATGACGTCGCCGCCCCAGAGGGTGTCGATGCCGAGGATGGCCGCGGCCGTGGTCCGCGCCAGCGTGGTCTCGTCCGCCATGGGCCTCTCCTTGTAAGCGCCGCGCGGACGTTAGCACGCCGATCCGCGGCCCCCCTGCTAGACTCCGCCGCCGACGCGCGCGCACGACCCAGCCGGAGGCCGGATGGACGCACCAACCGTGACATCGTTGCCCGAGAACGCCTACCTGCCGCTCCCCCCCGGCGAGGCCTACCGGCCCATCGTGCCGGCCACGGAGGCGCCCCCGGAGTCGACCTTCCGCGCCGTGGCCTGGGGCGTCGCCTTCTGCGCCCTCTTCACCGCCGCCTCCGCCTACTCGGGCCTCAAGGTCGGCCAGGTGATGGAGGCGGCCATCCCCATCTCCATCCTCGCCATCGGCATGGGGCGGCTCTTCAAGCGCCGCTCGACGCTCCTCGAGAACGTCATCATCACCGGCATCGGCGGCAACTCGGGCGCGGTGGTGGCCGGCGCCGCCTTCACGCTCCCGGCGCTCTACATCCTGAAGCTCGACCCGCACCCGTGGCAGACCATCTTCATCTGCCTGGCCGGCGGCGCCCTGGGCGTCCTCTTCCTCATCCCGCTGCGCCGCTACTTCGTCCGCGAGACGCACGGCCAGTTCCCCTACCCGGAGGCGACCGCCATCACCGAGGTGCTGGTCACCGGCGAGAAGGGGGGCGACCAGGCCCGGCTGCTGCTCCAGGCCACCGGCATCGCCGCCGCCTACGACTTCCTCGTCACCACCTTCCAGGCCTGGAAGGAGACGATCGACCTGCGCTTCGTCCCGGCGGTCGAGGCGCTGGCGCAGAAGGCGAAGATGACGCTCTCCTTCGACGCCCTCGGCTTCATCCTCGGGCTCGGCTACGTCATGGGGCTGCGCTCGTCCCTGCTCCTCTGCGCCGGCGGCGTCCTCTCCAACCTGGTGCTCGTCCCGCTCATCTGGTTCGTCGGGAGCCACGTGCCCGAGGCGGTTTACCCCGGCGCCCAGGCCATCGGCGCCATGGACGCGAGCCAGATCTTCCGCGGCTACGTCCGGCTCATCGGCGTGGGGGCCATCGCCACCGCCGGCATCTTCGGCATCCTCAAGTCGCTGCGGATCGTCGTCGGCTCCTTCTCCATCGCCGTGCGCGCCTTCCGGTCCGGCGGCGAGCACGGGCTGGAGCGGACCGACCGCGACGTCTCGGTCATGACCATCCTCGCCGGGGTGGTGGTCTCGGCGCTGGCGGTGGCCGCCTTCCTCGGCGACCTGGCCGGCCTCGGCGCGGTGCTGGCCATCGGGCTCCTGCTCGTCCTCCTCTTCTCCTTCTTCTTCACCTCGGTGGCGGCCAACGCCATCGCCACCACCGCCCGCAACCCGGTCTCCGGGATGACGATGCTCACGGTCATCGTCTCCTCGGTGGTCCTCCTCGAGTTCGGCCTCTCCGGCCGCACCGGCATGTTCTTCGTCATGGCCATCGCCGGGATGGTCTGCACCGCCCTCTCGGTCTCCGGCCAGACCGTCACCGACCTCAAGGTCGGCTACTGGCTCGGCTCGACGCCGCGCGCCCAGGAGCGGATGAAGTTCCTCGGCGTGCTGGTGGCCGCGGTGGTGGTCGGCCTCACCATCGTCCTCCTGGCCCGCACCTTCCAGTTCGGCGAGGCCGCGCCGGGCGATCCGCGCGCCGTCCTCGCCTCGCCGCAGGCCTCGCTCATGAAGGCCCTCGTCGAGGGCTTCATGAGCCGCCAGCCGGTGCCGGTGCTGCTCTTCGCCGTCGGGGCGGTCATCGCCGTCGTCATGGAGATGCTCCAGGTCCCGGCGCTCACCTTCGCCCTCGGCATGTACCTGCCGCTCGAGCTCAACTCCCCGGCGCTGGTGGGCGGCTTCATCGCCCACTTCCTGCAGCGGCGCTCGGAGGCGGCGGGCGGCGAGGCCGGCCGGTCGATGCGCGAGCGCGGCGTGGTGGTCGCCTCGGGCCTGCTCGCCGGCGGCGCCCTCGGCGGCGTCTTCGGCGCGGCGCTGCGCACGGTCCCCGGCTTCAGCGAGGGCTGGGTGCGCACGCCGTTCTACGACGTCGACTGGATCTCGCAGTCGGTGAGCCTCGCCGGCTTCACCGCCCTCTGCGCCTACCTCTGGCTCGCCTCGGTCCGGCAGGCGCGCCCGGCCGCCCGAGCGCCGTGAGCCCATCCCCGGAGCCCGCCATGGCCCTCGAGCCCCTCCCCCCCGCCGGCGCGCCGGCCGGCCTGCCGGAGAACGCCTTCCGCCCGCTCGCGCCGGGCGAGGCCTACCAGCCGGTGGTGCCGGCGGGCGCCGCGCCGCCCGAGGTGACCGTCCGCTCCGTCCTGCAGGGCGTCCTCTGGTCGGTCGTCTTCTCGGCCGCCGCCACCTACATCGCGCTCAAGCTGGGGCAGGGGATCGAGTCGGCCATCCCCATCGCCATCCTGGCGGTGGGCGTCTCGACGCTGCTCGCCCGCGCCGCCCGCGGCCGCGCCTCCTCGCTCCTCGAGAACGTCAACGTCCTCGCCGTCGGCGCCACCTCCGGCATCGTGGCCGGCGGCTCGGTCTTCACCATGCCGGCCATCTACGTGCTCGGGCTGGAGGGGCGCTCCGGCTTCCTGCAGATCTTCCTCGTGCCGCTGCTCGGCGCGGTGCTGGGCGTCTTCCTGCTCGCCCCCTTCCGGCGCTACTTCACCCGCGAGCTGCACGGGCGGCTCCCCTTCCCCGAGGCGCGGGCCACCACCGAGATCCTGGTGGCCGGCAACCGCGGCGGCGAGAGCGCGCTCGTCCTCACCTGGTCGGCCGCCACCGCCGCCGTCTTCGACTTCGTCGGCCCGACCATGAAGGGCTTCGCCGACACCTTCTCCACCGCCGCCATCGGCGCGCTCTCGGGCTTCACCGAGCGGACCAAGGCGGTCTTCTCGATGAACACCTCGGCCGCCATCTTCGGCCTCGGCTACATCATGGGGCTCGACTACGCCGCCATCATCCTGGCCGGCTCGCTCGTCTCCTTCCTGGTGCTGGTGCCGCTCCTCGGCTGGCTCGGTCCCCACGTGGCCGGCGCCGTCCCGCCGGCCGCGGTCCCGCTCGCGGCCATGCCGCACGACGCGCTCTTCGCCGCCTACGTCCGCCCCATCGGCATCGGCGGCATCTTCGCCGCCGGGCTCCTCTCCATCCTCAAGATGTCGCCGGTCATCGTCCGGGCCGGCCGGCAGGCGGTGGCCGAGGTGGTGCGGCTGGCCCGCGGCGGCGGCGCCGCCGGGGTGGAGGAGCGGACCGACCGGGCGCTCCCCATGGCGCTGGTCGTGGCGGGCGTGGCCGCCACCGGCGCGGCCATCCTGGCCTACTTCCGCCTCTCGGTGCTGGCGGGCGAGCCGGGCGCCACCGGCATGGCGCTCCTCGCCACCGGCCTCACGCTCGCCATCTCCTTCCTCTTCGCCGCCGTCTCGGCCTGGGCCATCGCGATGATCTCGATCACGCCCATCTCCGGGATGACGCTCACCACGCTCATCGTCACCGCGGTGGCCCTCTCGGCGCTCGGCCTCACGGGCGAGCGCGGCATGCTGCAGACGCTGCTCATCGGCGGCGTGGTCTGCACCGCGCTCTCGATGAGCGGCTCGCTGGTGACGCAGTACCAGATCGGCCGCTGGCTCGGCGCCACGCCGCGCACCATCGAGATCGCCAACCTGCTCGGCTCGGTGGTGGCCTCGGCCGCCACCACCGCCGTCATCCTGCTCATGGCGAAGGTCTACGGCTTCGCCCCCGACGCGGCCCACCCGACGCCGCTGCCGGCGCCCCAGCCGAACGCCATGGCGGCGGTGCTGCGCGGCGTGATGGGGGCCGGCGGCGCCCCCTGGTTCCTCTACGCGGTGGGCGGCGTCTTCGCGGTGGCGGTGGAGCTGTGCGGCGTCTCCGGCCTGGCCTTCGCCCTCGGCATGTACCTGCCGATGGACCTCAACTCGCCGCTCGTCCTCGGGGCGCTCGCCGCCTGGCTGCTGCGCCGCTCCTCGAAGGACGCCGCCACCAGCGCGGCCCGCCACGAGCGGGGCACGCTCATCGCCTCCGGCTTCATCGCCGGCGGCGCGCTCGTCGGCGTCCTCGCCGCGCTCCTCAAGTTCGTCGAGGACTCGATCGGCGTCGCCTTCGTGCCCGACCTGACGCGGCTGCCCGGGCTGGGCCCGGTCCTGCAGGCCTGGTCCAACTGGCTCGGCCTCGCCGCCTTCCTGCTCCTCGGCGCCTGGGTCTACTGGGTGAGCCGGCGCGCCGCCCCGGCGCCGCCCGCCGCCTGACCCGCGCCGCCCACCCGCACCAGCCCGGAGAGACCATGGCCCGCCCGCGCCGCCGCGAGACCGCCCTCGACCGCTTCCTGCGCTACGCCCGGATCGACACCCAGTCGGCCGAGGACCGCGAGCCGGTGCCGAGCACCGCGAAGCAGCTCGTCCTCGCCCGCACGCTCGTCGCCGAGCTGCGCGCCATGGGGGTGAAGCGCGTCTCGCTCGACCGGCACGGCTACGTCATGGCGACCATCCCCGCCAACCTGCCGAAGGGGCACCCGGCGCGCGGCAAGGTGCCCAAGATCGGCCTCATCGCCCACCTCGACACCTCGCCCGCCGCCTCCGGCGCCCGCGTGAAGCCGCAGGTGATCACCTACCGCGGCGGCGACCTGCGCCTCCCGGGCGATCCCTCGGTGGTCATCCTGGCGAGCGAGAACCCGGAGCTGGCCGAGGAGATCGGGCGGACCATCGTCACCTCCGACGGCACCACGCTCCTCGGCGCCGACGACAAGGCGGGCATCGCCGTCATCATGACGCTCGCCGAGGAGCTCTGCCGCGAGGGGGCGCCGCTCCACGGCGAGGTGAAGCTCGGCTTCACGCCGGACGAGGAGGTGGGGCGGGGCACCGACTTCTTCGATCTGCGCCGCTTCGGCGCCGACGTCGCCTACACGCTCGACGGCGGCCTGGCCGGCGAGCTGGCCAAGGAGACCTTCAGCGCCGACGCCGCCACCGTCACCGTCCACGGCCGGAGCATCCACCCCGGCGAGGCCAAGGGGGTGATGGTCAACGCGCTGCGGGCGCTCGCCGACGTCATCGTCCGGCTGCCGCGGGACATGGCGCCGGAGACGACCGAGGGGCGCGAGCCGTTCATCCACCCGCACGGCGCCGAGGGGGCCGAGGCCAGGGCGACGCTCAAGCTCCTCCTGCGCGACTTCGAGACCGAGGGGCTGGCGCGGCAGCGGGCGCTCCTCGAGCGGATCCTCGACGAGGTGCGGGCGCTCCACCCCGGGGCGCGGATCGAGCTGGCCGTCACCGAGACCTACCGCAACATGCGCGAGGGGCTGAGGAAGGAGCCGCGCGTGGCCGAGGCGCTGGAAGAGGCCACCCGGCGCGCCGGCGTCGAGCCGCGCTGGGTGCCGGTGCGCGGCGGCACCGACGGCTCGCGCCTCACGGCCATGGGGCTGCCGACACCCAACGTCTTCGCGGGGGGCAAGAACTTCCACGGGCCCACCGAGTGGCTCTCGGTCCACGGGCTGGAGCGGTCGCTCGACACGACGCGACAGCTGCTCCAGGTCTGGGTCGAGCTCGCCGCGTCGCCCGGCGGCCGCCCGGCGTAGGCGGCCGGGGCGACGTACCCAGCGTCCACTCCGTCCGGGGTGCGTCACACGGGGCGCCGCCGCCGGTCCACGGCTGCGAGCACGCGCAGCGGGGCGTCCTACGGCGGGGGGGCCGCATGGACCGGGATCGGGTGACGTTGCGGATCGTGGAGCGGGAGGCAGCGTGGTGGCGCTGCGGCTGCTGGGACTGCCAGGCGCGGCGGCGCTCGCTGCTGCGCCTGGCGGCCATCGTGGCGCTGGCGCTCGCGGTCGCGGGCGGGGCGGTGCTGGAGTACGAGGCCTGGCGGGCCGAGTTGCCGGCGAGCGGCGCGGTCACGGTGCGCGCCCGCCACGGCCATCGCCCGCGGCCCTACTCCTCCTCCGGCTCCCCCGGCAGCGGCGTCGCCAGGATGGCGTCGCCCTGATCGGCCGCCATGCGGCGGCGCCAGGCCTCGGGGTAGTCGGGGTGGGTCACCTTCCCCTGTGCGTCGCGCACGTTGCCGTCGAGGTACTTCACGAGCAGGTCCTCGCCGAGCTTGCGCCAGCGGGCGGTGGTCCGGTCGCCCTGCTCCACCGAGTAGGCCGTGAGGTAGTCGCGCGCCAGCGCCGGCGACGTCCTGGCGAGCGCCAGCGCCGCCGCCTCCACCTCCGGCTGCCGCGCCAGGAACTCGTCCTCCAGCTCGCCCTGCACCTTGCGCACGTCCTGGATCATGTCGGCGTACCGGCCGTAGGCCCAGTTGGCGACGAAGTTGAAGACCCAGAAGGCCGAGTCCCAGCTGAAGCGGTCGAAGCTCGCCGTCCCGGCGGCGAAGCTCCGCGGCACCGCGCGGATCGAGGCGTACATCGGCACGTAGACGGTGCTGGCGGTGTCGTCGACGCCGAACCAGAGCACGCCGCCGACCGGGGCCGGCACCCCCTCGCGCGCCTGGGCCACCAGGGAGAAGCCGGTCTGCTGCGTGGAGATGGCCCGCTCGTTGACGTACTTCTTGCCGTCCACCTTCCAGGTCATGGGGCGCCAGCGGTAGGGGAGCGCGAACGGGCCGGCCCCGACCCCCTTCGACAGGTCGAGCGGCGTCCCCTCGAAGTGGTCGCGCATGAGCGCCATCACGTCGCGCACGGCCAGCGGCCGGTCCGGCTTCACCCAGAGCGGCAGGCGCGGCTGGCCGGCCTTGCCGAGCACCAGGTCGGCCGGCAGCGCGAGCGAGGGGGCGACGCGCCGGAAGACGCTCCAGACGCGCGCCTCGCAGGCCCGGAGCGCGCCGAAGCTGAGCGGCGCGTAGGCGTCGGCGAAGCTGAAGTCCTCGTCCTTGCCGGTGAACCAGCCCTTCTCGCGGGCGAAGGCGACCACGTCCTTTGCGTAGAGGCAGCCCTTCGGGTCGTCGTGCGGGAACTGGCGGATGCGGGCCTGGTTGGCGTGGGCCGTGACGTGGCCGTCGGGCACGCGCCGCGCCACCCAGACGGCGCCGCGCCGCCCCGGCCCCTTGCCGACGAGCTCGAGCAGCCAGGCCTCCCTGGGATCCGAGATGGAGAAGGACTCGCCCGACGAGGCGTAGCCGTGCTCGGCCACGAGATCGGTCATCACCAGCACCGCCTCGCGCGCCGTGCGGGCCCGCTCGAGGGCGATGAACATCAGGCTGCCGTAGTCGATGACGCCCTTGGGGTCGACGAGCTCCTTGCGGCCGCCGAAGGTGGTCTCGGAGATGGCCACCTGGTGCTCGTTCATCTGCCCGACGACCTGGAAGGTCTCCGGCACCTGCGGGATGGCGCCGAGGCGGCGGCCCGTGTCCCACTCCACCACCTCGCGCGTGGCGCCTGGCGGGTGGCGGCCGGCCGGGGTGAGCGTGAGCGCCCCGTAGAGCTCGTGCGAGTCGGCCGCGTAGGTGAGGAAGGTCGAGCCGTCGCTCGTGGCCCCGCGCGCGACCAGCACGCTGGTGCAGGCGACGGCGGGCGGGGGGGCGACGAGGGCGAGGAGCGCGGCGGCGGCGAGTCGGGCGAGGCGCGGCATCCGCGGATGATAGCCGGGAAACCTAGAACGACCGGCCGACGATCGCCTTCACCACCAGGTGCTGCCCGGTGCTCCGCGTCAGCCCGGCGCCGACGCCGACGTTCAGCTCCCACTCGCCGGCCGCGGCGGCGGCCTTCTCGGCCCCCTCCGCCTCGCGGGGCGGGACGAGGTCGAGGACGCCGAGGACGAGGTGCTCCTGCTCGCGCGCCGGCAGGAAGCCCTCGAACATCGGGCCGAGGCCGGCGTAGTACTCGACGCCCAGGGCGACGCGGCGCCCCGTGTCCCAGGCCAGCTTGGCGGCCGGCTCGAATTCGGGCTTGAACTTCTCCGGGCCGGTGAGGGCGTAGCCGAAGATGGGGTTGACCGAGACGAGGAAGGTGTCGTTGCGCCAGCCGATGATCGGCCGGAACTCGTTGGCCCAGCCCCACTGCTCGAAGGCCGACGGGATGCGCCCCACCTCGGCGTTGAGCCCGAGGAAGACCGGCAGCCCGAGCTCGTGCTGGATGCGCTCCGGCAGGACGAGCTTGGCGCGCAGCTTGTTGCCGCCGTACCGGTAGTCGCCGCCCGGGGCGGCGGCGAGCTGGAGGTAGGCGCCGAGCTCGAGCCACTCGGTGACGCCGATGGCCGGCTCGAGCGTCATGCGCCCCACGCGGTCGGGCGGGATGGCGCCCGGGTACTCCGGCGTCGAGAGGCCGCGCGGCGTGAAGTTGAGGTGCACCTCCAGCCCGAGCTGCCCGGGGTCGTTGATCTCGGCCGTGTAGACCTGGATCTCGAAGCGGTCGAGCGCGCCCGCGCCGAGCGGCAGGGCGGCGAGGGCGAGCGTGGCGAGGCGGCGGAGGAGGGGACGCAGAGGTGCCAATTGGGGCTCCAAGAGAGGGGAGACAGGGTCGCATTACCAGCTTGGGAGGTCGATCCTCTTGTTGGCGGTCAGGCGGCTGCGCCCCGGCGCGCGCCCCCAGCGGTACCCCGCCCGAGGGCGCCAGCGCCAGGCCTCCGCCGCGTGGCGCGCGGGGCGCGTCGGCGGCAGGATCCGCCCCCATGCCACCAGCACCCCGGAACGCCGACACGGCGACCCCGCTCCCCGCCCCCGGCAAGCCCGGGCTCGACTGGGGCCACCTGCGCTTCTTCCTCGAGCTCTCGCGCACCGGCAGCCTCTCCTCCGCGGCCCGCCGGCTGGGCGTCGACCGGAACACGGTGGCCCGGCGCGTCGCCGCGCTGGAGGAGGCGCTCGGGCTGCCGCTCTTCGAGCGCGGGCCGCAGGGCTGGAGCCGCACCGGCGCCGGCAACGAGCTGGCCGACCTCGCGGGGCGCGTCGAGGAGGACGTGCTGGCCATCTCGCGCCACGCCGACGCCACCGACCGCGCCCTGTGCGCCACGGTGCGGCTCACCACGGCGACCCACCTCGCGGCCATGCTGCTCGTGCCCGCGCTGCCGGCGCTGCGGGCGCGCCACCCCGGCCTCGTCCTCGAGATCGCCGCCGACCAGCGCGCCTTCGACCTCACCCGCCGCGAGGCCGACCTGGCGCTGCGCATGGGGCGGCCGCGCGACACCGGGCTCGTCACCCGCAAGCTCTCCGACGTGGTCTACGGGCTCTACGCCTCGCGGGAGCTCCTCGGGCGGCGGCGCGAGGTCGACTTCGAGCGCGACCCGTTCGTCGGCTTCGACGACAGCCTGGGCGGCACGCCGCAGGAGCGCTGGCTGGCGCGGGTGGCGCCGCAGCGGCAGGTGGTCTTCCGCTGCAACAGCACCGCCTCGCTCCACGCCGCGGCGCGGCTCGGCGTCGGCGTGGCGGTCCTGCCGCGCTTCGTGGCCGACGGCGACCCGGCCCTCGTCCGGTTGGAGGGGCCGGACGCGGTGGCGCACGAGCTCTGGCTCCTGGTCCACGGCGACCTGCGGCGCACGCCGCGGGTCCGGGCGGTCATCGAGTGGGTCGACGAGCTGGTGGAGCGGGCCCGCCCGGCGCTCACCGGCCGGCGCTGACGGCGCGGCGCCGGGGCGCACCCGGCGATATCGATCTTCCTCCTCGACCCATGTCCCAGGGTTGTTTGCCTGGAGCCCCTTATGAGGGCAGTCATCGCCTTGGCCGCCGCGCTCACGCTCTCCTCGGCGCCCGATGGTCCGCGCTTCGCGCCGGGCGAGGCGCCGCCGTCGCTCCGAAGGGCCGTCGCGCGGGCCGAGCGGGCCATCCGCGCCGCCGCCTGCGACGTCGAGGAGCGCTTCGGCGAGGGGGAGCCGGACGCCAGCGCGGTCGGCTGCGCCGAGGTGGCCGCGGCGCCGGACATCCCCGGTGTCACCGTGGGCCGCACCAGCGCCCGGCTCAGGAACCCGGCCAACGCGCCGCCGGCCTGGGCGCGGGGGTACGTCGCCGAGACCGACGGCCGCCAGGCGGCCGCCGTGCCCCCGCTTGCCTTCGACCTCGGCGATCGGGTCGGCCTCCTCCGTCCGATCGCGATCCGCGCCCGCTGCCTCCGCTGCCACGCGCCGGCCGAGAAGCTCTCCGAGGCGACGCGCGCCTGGCTCTCCCGCGCCTACCCGCAGGACCGGGCGCTCGGCTACGCGCTCGGCGACCTGCGCGGCTTCTGGTGGGCCGAGGCGCCGAAGCGCTGATTCGCCATGGTGACGCGGCGCGCCGCCGCGGGCCTTCTCGGGGCTCCCCCGCGCAGGACCGCGCGCTCGGCGCGCCGGAAGCGGGACGATCCGCCCCGTGCCGGCCAACCTGACGCCGCAGTACAAGGAGGCGGAGCTCCGCTACCACCGCGCGGTGACGCGCGAGGAGAAGGAGGACGCGCTCCAGGAGATGATCGCCCTCCTCCCGAAGCACAAGGGGACGGAGAAGCTCCAGGCCGACCTGAGGAAGCGGCTCGCCAAGCTGGCCGAGGAGGCCGAGCACGCGCGCCGGCCCGGCCACCGCGCCGAGGTGGGGCACGTGGCGCGCGAGGGGGCGGGGCAGTGGGTGCTCGTCGGCCCGCCCAACGCCGGCAAGTCGTCGCTCCTCGCGGCGCTCACCCACGCCCACCCGGAGATCGCCGACTACCCGTTCACCACGCGTGAGCCGCAGCCCGGCATGATGACCTTCGAGGACGTGCAGGTGCAGCTCGTCGACACGCCGGCGGTGGCGCCGGGCCACCTCGAGCCCTGGCTCCCCAACCTGGCCCACGGCGCCGACGGCGTGGTCGAGGTGCTCGACGTGGCGGCCGACGACGTCGACGAGGGCGTGTCGTCGGTGGCCGACCTGCTCGCCAGGGCGCGCCTCTGGCCGGAGGGGCGGACGGCGCCGCCGGAGGCCACGCCGCTCTGGGTGCAGCGGCCCGTGGCGGTGGTGGCCGACAAGTGCGACCTGGACGGCGACGGCACCTTCGCCGCCCTGGCGCGCGACGCGGCCGGCGCCGACCTGCCCTTCTTCGCCGTCTCCTCCGAGCGCGGCGACGGGCTCGACGCCCTGCGGGCCTTCCTCTTCCGGGCGCTCCACCGCGTCCGCGTGCGCACCAAGGAGCCGGGCCACGAGCCCGACGCCACGCGCCCGTTCGTCCTCGCCGAGGGGGCCACCGTCGAGGCGCTGGCCGGGCTGGTGCACCACGAGCTGGCGGCGCGGCTCAAGTTCGCGCGGCTGTGGGGCCCCTCGGCCCGCTTCGGCGGCCAGCAGGTCGACCGCCACCACGTCCTCGCCGACGGCGACGTGGTGGAGCTGCACGGCTGACGGGCGCTACCCGGCGCCGCGCCCGCGCCCCTCGCCGCCGTTCGCCTCGCGCTCGTCGCGCGAGCGGGCGAAGAGCTCCTTCATGACCTCCTCGAGCGGCGGGTCCTCCACCGTGAGGTCGGTCACCGGCAGCGCGCCGAGGAGGCGCGACACCGTGGCCGCCACCTCGTCGGCCTTCACCTGCAGGGTCGCCTGCTCCCGGTCGGCCGCCACCACCGCGCCGAACCGCTCCAGGTCGGCGGCGGATGGGGCGCCGTTGCCGAAGCGGATCGCGATCCGCTTGTCGGGGCGCACCTGCAGCGACAGCGCCCGCAGGTCGCCGTCGTGGATGAGCCGCCCCTTGTCGATCACCACCACGCGCGGGCAGAGCGCCACCACGTCCTCCATGTAGTGGCTGGTGAGGATCACGGTGGCGCCGAACCGCTCGTTGTAGGCCTTCACGAAGGCGCGCACCGTCGCCTGCATGGCCACGTCGAGGCCGATGGTCGGCTCGTCGAGGAAGAGGACGCGCGGCCGGTGGAGCAGCGCCGCCGCCAGCTCGCACTTCATCCGCTCGCCCAGGCTGAGCTGCCGGGTCGGCTTGTCGACCAGGTCGCCGAGCTCGAGCAGGTCGGTCAGCTCGCGCACCGTCTCCTCGAACTCGGGGCGCGGGATGTCGTAGATGGCCCGGTTGAGCGCGAAGGTCTCGGCCGGCGGCAGGTCCCAGAGGAGCTGCTGCTTCTGCCCCATGACGAGCGTGATGGCCTTGAGGAAGCTCGGCTCGCGCCGCCGCGGCTCGTGGCCGGCCACGGCGACCGCGCCGGCGGTCGGGTGGAGGAGGCCGGAGAGGATCTTGAGCGTGGTGGTCTTGCCGGCGCCGTTCGGCCCGAGGAAGCCGACCCGCTCCCCCTCGCCCACGGTGAAGGAGATGCCGTCCACCGCCTTCACCGTCTCGTAGCGGCGGCGCACGAGCGACCGCAGGGCGGCGCCGAGGCCGGGCGGGCGCTTGTGGACCTGGTAGTGCTTGGCGAGGTCGCGGACGTCGATCACGGCCCGGCACGGTACGGCCCGGCGGGCGCGCCGGCAACCCCGGCGGCGCGGCGGCGCGCCCGCCCCCAACGGACGGGTGGACGGGCGCCGGGGCGCGGCCCAGACTCGCGCGCCATGGCCACGAAGAAGCGCCCCGTCACCAAGTCCGGCACGCCGCGCGCCCGCAAGGGCGTGAAGCTGAGGCCGACCGCGCTCGGCCCCAAGGACCTGCGGCTCGCCGACCCGCCGCCGGAGGTGGCCGCGCTCGCCGCCGCGGTCGAGGCGGACGGCGGCGCCGTGCTCGCCGCCTACCGCGAGCCGCTCGGCGGCCACGCGCTCCTGCTCGCCGCGCTGCCGGTGGAGAAGGTGGAGCGGACCGCCTTCCAGCGCGACGTCTCCGACGGCCACGTGCGCAAGCTGACCGTCGCCATGGACAAGACGCGCCGCTACCTCGACCCCATCATCGCCACGCGCGAGGCCGACGGCCGCTACCTGACGCCCAACGGCGGCCACCGGCTGACGGCGCTGAAGGAGCTCGGGGCCAAGGCGGTGCTCGCGCTCCTCGTGCCGGAGCGCGAGGTGGCCTACCAGATCCTGGCGCTCAACATCGAGAAGGCCCACAACCTGCGCGAGAAGGCGCTCGAGGTGGCCCGCATGTACCGCGACCTGGCCGGCTCGCTCGACCCCAAGGAGGTCGAGATGGAGCTCCAGTTCGAGGAGGCGGCGCTGGTGACCCTCGGCTTCGCCTACGAGGAGCGGCCGCGCCTCTCCGGCTCGGCCTACGCCCCCATCCTGCGCAAGGTGGACGCCCTGCTCGCCGAGCCCTGCTCGCGCGCCCTGGAGGAGCGGCAGCGGCGCGCCCGGCTGGTGCTCGCCTTCGACGACGCCGTCTCCGAGGCGGTGGCGCGCTTGAGGGCCAAGGGGTTCGACTCGCCGTACCTGAAGGCCTTCGTCGTCGGCCGGGTCAACCCGCTCCGCTTCATCAAGGGGGAGCCGCCCGGCCTCGACGAGCTCTTCGCCACCATGACGAAGAAGGCGGCCGCGATGGACCCGGGCAAGGTGAAGAGCGAGGACGTGGCGCGGAGCGGGGGGGTGGCCGAGGCGGAGTGAGCTAGAGCCCCGCCGCGAGCGAGAGCGTCGCGGTGACGACGAGCGCGTCGTCCACCTTCACGAAGAGGAGCGACGGCCGCTCGACGCCGTAGCCGTCGAGCGAGATGGTGAGCTTCCCCGTGGCGCTCGCCCGGTCCGGCGCCGCCAGCTCCACCTTCACCGGCAGCGCCACGGGCTTCGTCACGCCGTGGAAGGTGAGCTCGCCCTGGAGCGTCACCTCGGCCGTGGCCGGGTAGGCGGCCGGCGGCGGCAGGGCGCCGACCGCCTTCAGCGTCACGAAGGGGAAGCGGGCCGCCTCGGTCGCCTCGAGCATGTGGGCGTCGCGGTTGCCGTTGCCCGAGTCGAAGGAGTCGACGCGCGCCCGCACCATCACCTGCACCCCGCCGCCCGGCAGGAGCCGCGCCTTCCCCTCGACCGCCTTCGAGACGCCGGTCACCTCGTGGAACTTGTGGACGAGCGTGTAGGCGAGGGTCGAGCCGGGCCGGACCGAGAGGTCGACCGGCCCCTCCGGTCCGGCGAGCGGCAGGAGGAGGGCGAGGGCGGCGAGCGCGGCGGGCATGGCGGCTCCGTCAGAAGAAGAGGACCGCGGCGCCCACCGTGAAGGCGCCGAGCGTGGCGTACCCGAGCCCCTGGTGCACCGTGGCGAGGTCGCGCTCGCGCAGCGAGCCGGCCTGGCGGCGGGCGGCCATGCCGAGGACGATCTGCGCCAGCATCCCGGCGGTGGCGACGCCCATCGAGACCTTGTGGAGCGTGGCCGTGTCGAGCCGCCCGCCGCGCTTCTCGTAGGGCACGGGCGCGAGGAGGGCGAGCAGGCCGGCCGAGAGGAAGAGCGTCGAGCTCGTCGCCACGAGCACCTGGTGCGGCGTGCGGTAGCGGCCGGTGTCCCCGCCGCCGCGGAAGCGGTCGTCGAGCTGGAGCTGCCCGACCACGGCGGTGGCGGCGAGCGACGCCCAGGTGGCGATGCCGACCCCCTGGTGCACCTTCAGCATGAGCCGCCGCCGGGCCACGAGCCGCTCGAAGGCCGGGTCGGGCCTCGCCGCGGCGGCCGGCTCGGCGGGCAGGAGGTCGAAGTCGAGCGGCGCCGCCGGCGCGCGGGGCGTGAGATCCGGTGCGGGCGGAGGGGCCGGGGCGGTTGCAGAGGCATCGCCCGGGGCGGGCGGCGTCGCCGCCGGCTCGTCGGCCAGGGCGGGGGGAGCGGCCAGGGCGACGAGGAGGAGCGTGGCGAGGCGCATGTGCCACCGAAGGTGACACTCCGGCCGCCGGCCGCGCCCGGCCCCGTTGGGCTCCGCGCCCCGCTCGGACGGGTCGCCGGGGGCTGCAGCGGCGCACGCTGCCTGCCTGCGGGTCAGTGGCGCGCGCTCTTCGCGCCGAGGCCGGCGAGGACGAGCCGCTTCTCCAGCTCGCCGCCGATCATCGCCAGGGCGTCCTGGTCGACGTGGTCCTCGGCGTAGGGGAAGAGCTCCCGCTCCTCCCAGTGGACGTGGCGCTCGAGCAGCTCGGCGAAGGCGCCGAGCGCGCTGCGCAGGTCCATGGTCGAGGCGGTGCGGGCGAGCCCGAGCAGCCGCGTCAGCTCGGCGTGCTCGGCGGCGAGCCGCTTCAGGTCGCCGCTCGTCAGGTACTTGCCGAGCAGCTCCTCCTCGGCGCGGGCGTGGGGCTGGAAGACCTGCTCCTCGAAGCGGCGCGCCAGCGCGAGCAGGCCGGGCAGGTCCTTGGGGGCGCCGGCCGCCTCGGGGTGGCCCTCCAGGGACTTCTTCACCTGGAAGGCGACGAGGAGGGCCTGGTGGTGCTCGGCGGAGAGTGGCTTCAGCTCCCGGGAGCGCTTCATGAAAAAGATCGTGGCGCCTGGACGGGTGACGCGCAAGGCTGAAAGCGGATGCTTGCGGGGTTGACGCCCCGCGCCACGGTTGATTACATCCGCGACAGAACGCACCGATTCCAGAATCAACAGGAGCAGCCATGGCCACCAACGGTTCCCTCCCGCCCGGCCGTCGCGCCGCGGTGGTCGCAGGCCTGCGCACCCCCTTCGTCAAGGCCGGCACCGACTTCAAGGACCTCGGCGCGGTCGACCTCGGCGCGCTGGTGGTGAACGAGCTGGTGGCCCGGAGCGGCCTGCCGCCCGCGACGTTCGACTCGGTCGTCTTCGGCCAGGTCATCCCGTCGAAGCTGGTCACGCTCATCGGCCGGGAGATGGTGCTGCGCACCCAGCTGCCGCGCTCCACCGAGGCCCACACCGTGTCGCGCGCCTGCGCCACCTCGCTGCAGGCGGCCACCAGCGCCGCCGACCAGATCGCGCTCGGCCACGCCACCGCCGTCGTCGCCGGCGGCGCCGAGTCGATCTCCGACGCCCCCATCTTCGCGAGCCGCAGCCTGGCGCAGAAGCTGGTGGAGCTCTCCAAGGCGAAGGGGCTGGCGCAGCGGCTCTCCATCGTCGCCTCGCTGCGGCCGGCCGACTTCACGCCCGAGCCGCCGGCGCTCAAGGAGCCGACCACCGGCCTCACCATGGGCGAGAGCGCCGAGCAGATGGCGCAGAAGAACGGCATCTCGCGCGCGGCGCAGGACGAGGTGGCGCTCCAGAGCCACCAGCGCGCCGCCGCCGCCTGGGCCGCGGGCAAGCTCGACGGCGAGGTGATGCACGTGGCGGTGCCGCCGCGCTACGCCGCCGTCTCGGCCAAGGACAACATCGTGCGCGCCGACACCACGCTCGAGGCGCTCGCGAAGCTGCGCCCGGTCTTCGACCGGCGCTACGGCACCATCACCGCGGGCAACGCCTCGCCGCTCACCGACGGCGCGGCGGCCCTCCTCGTCATGGCCGAGGAGAAGGCCAAGGCGCTCGGCCTCGCGCCGCTCGGCTACATCCGCAGCTACGCCTACGCCGCGCTCGACCCGCGCGACCAGCTGCTCCAGGGGCCGGCCTACGCCGCGCCGGTGGCGCTCGACCGGGCCGGCCTCTCGCTCGCCGACATGGACCTCGTCGACATGCACGAGGCCTTCGCCGCCCAGGTGCTCTCCAACCTGCAGGCCTTCGCCTCCAAGGCCTTCGCCGAGAAGGAGCTGGGGCGCCCGGCGCCGCTCGGCGAGATCGACCCGGCCCGGCTCAACGTCAACGGCGGCTCCATCGCCCTCGGCCACCCCTTCGCCGCCACCGGCGCCCGCATGATCACCCAGACGCTGCGCGAGCTCGGCCGCCGCGGCAAGCAGTACGCCCTGCTCACCGTCTGCGCCGCCGGCGCCCTCGGCGCGGCCGTCGTCCTCGAGCGCGAGTAGCGGGAGACCACCATGACCACCACCACCACGGCAGAGCCCACCGGCGCGGCGGCGGAGCGCCGCTTCTTCACCGTCGAGGCGGCGGACGGCGTCGCCACGCTCCTGCTCGACGTCCCGGGCGAGAGCGTCAACACCCTCTCGGCCGAGGTGGGCGACGAGCTCGACCGGCTGCTCACCCGCCTGGAGCAGGACGCGGCCGTGAAGGCCATCGTCGTCGCCAGCGCCAAGCGGGACGGCTTCATCGCCGGCGCCAAGCTCGAGATGATCCGGGCGGTCGGGAGCGCCGCCGAGGCGGAGGAGCTCTCGCGCCAGGCGCAGGCCGGCTTCGACCGGCTGGAGCGGCTCAAGAAGCCGGTGGTGGCCGCCATCCACGGCGCCTGCCTGGGCGGCGGGCTCGAGCTCGCCATGGCCTGCCACTACCGGGTGGCCGCCGACGACGCGAAGACCTCGCTCGGCCTGCCCGAGGTGCAGCTCGGCCTCCTCCCCGGCGCCGGCGGCACGCAGCGCCTGCCGCGGCTCGTCGGCATCGCCGCCGCGCTCGACCTCATCCTGGCCGGCAAGGCGGTGAAGGCGAAGAAGGCGATGAAGCTCGGCCTCGTCGACGAGGCGGTCCCGCCGCCGCTGCTCAGGGCGGTGGCGAGGGAGCGGGCGCTCGCGCTCGCCTCGGGCGCGCTGCGCCGCCGCGCCGCGGCGGGCAGGGCGAAGGGGCTCGGGGCGGTGCAGCAGGCCCTCCTCGAGGAGAACCCGCTCGGCCGGCAGGTGCTCTTCGCGCAGGCGAGGAAGCAGCTCCTCGCCAAGACGCGCGGCCACTACCCGGCGCCGGAGCGGGCGCTCGAGGCGGTGCGCCACGGCTACGAGAAGGGGGTAGCGGAGGGGCTGGCCTTCGAGGCCAGGGCCTTCGGCGAGCTGGCCGTCTCCGACGTCTCGCGCCGCCTCGTGGAGATCTTCTTCGCCCAGACCGCCCTCAAGAAGGACACCGGCGTCGACGATCCGGCGGTGAAGCCGCGCCGGGTCGCGTCGGTCGGCGTGCTCGGCGGCGGCCTCATGGGCGGCGGCATCGCCTACGTCACGGTCAACGCCGGCCTGCCGGTGCGGGTGCGCGAGAAGGACGACGCGGCGGCGGCCCGGGCGCTCGCCGGCGTGGCGGCCCAGCTCGACGAGCGGGTGAAGCGCCGCTCCCTCGACAAGCTGGAGCGCCACGCCACCATGCGGCTCCTCACCGCCACCACCGGCTGGGAGGGGCTCGGCGGCGTCGACCTGCTCGTCGAGGCGGTCTTCGAGGACCTGGCGCTGAAGCAGGAGATGGTGCGCGCCTTCGAGGCGGTGAACGGCCACGGCATCTTCGCCTCCAACACCTCCTCCATCCCCATCGCCGAGATCGCCAGGGCCTCGCGCCGGCCCGAGGCGGTGATCGGGATGCACTACTTCTCGCCCGTCCCCAAGATGCCGCTCCTCGAGATCATCGCCTCGAAGGCGACGGCGCCCGACGTCATCGCCACGGCGGTGGCGCTCGGCAAGAAGCAGGGCAAGACCGTCATCCGCGTCGGCGACGGGCCGGGCTTCTACGTGAACCGCATCCTCGGCCCCTACATGAACGAGGCGGCCTGGCTGCTCGCCGAGGGGGCGGCCATCGAGGACGTCGACCAGGCCCTCACCGGCTTCGGCTTCCCGGTCGGCCCCATCACGCTCCTCGACGAGGTGGGCATCGACGTCGGCGAGAAGGTCGGCAAGATCCTGCACGCCGGCTTCGGCGACCGGATGAAGCCGCCCGACGCCCTGCACGGCGTCGTGGCCGCCGGGCGCCAGGGGCGCAAGAACGGCAAGGGCTTCTACCGCTACGCGGGGGGCAAGAAGCAGGGGGTCGACGAGAGCGTCTACGACCTGCTCCCCGGCGGGCGGACGCGCCGCAAGCTCGACCGCGCGGCGATCGCCGAGCGGCTGGCGCTGGCGCTCGTCAACGAGGCGGCCGCGGCGCTCGGCGACGGCATCGTGCGCAGCGCGCGCGACGGCGACGTCGGGGCGGTCTTCGGCATCGGCTTCCCGCCGTTCCGCGGCGGGCCGTTCCGGCTGGTCGACACGCGGGGTGCGGCCCAGGTGGTCGACGCGCTGAGGAAGCTCGAGGAGGCGCACGGCGCGCGGTTCGCGCCGGCGCCGCTGCTCGTCGAGCAGGCCCGCAGCGGGGCGACCTTCTACCGCTAGGGGCCGATCCAGGGGCCGCGGCGATCCGCCCGGCGACCAAAGGCCGCGGCGCACCGGCTGCACGGCAATGCCGGCCGGTAAGTGGACGGCGCGGCCGATTGCCGCGAATTGAGCGCCAAAACGGACCTTGGCGCGGCGAACCGCCACGGCCGAGGACGCCGGAGCGCCGCACCCGTTGCGCCGCGCGAGCGTCCGCCGGGCGCGGCGCCTTGTATCGTTGACTCTGCAACGACGTGGGCGTTGCATCTCCGGAAAGCGCGGCGCGTTTACGCCGCGCAATTCAGAGGGGAATCCAGACATGTCCACGATGACCAGAGGAACTGGGGCGCTGCTGCTCGCTGCGGCGCTGGTGTTCGCGGGCTGCAAGGGCGACACCGGCCCGGCCGGGGCCGCGGGCGCCAACGGCACGAACGGCTCCAACGGGACGGACGGGGCCACCGGCCCCACCGGGCCCACGGGACCGGTCGGCCCCGGCGGCGGCTCGGGCGACGGCTCGGTCGTCATCGTCGCCAGGTTCGCGACGGTGAACGGCACCGCCATCGCCTCGGCGCTCCCGGCGCCGGGCGTCTTCTGCTTCACCAACCCGGACCAGACCGGCAACACCGCCGATCAGGTCCTCAGCGGCACCACCGACATGACCGGCACGGCCACCATCACCGCGCCGCCCGGCACCTACAACTTCGCCTGCCTCGGCGGCGCCGACTACGCCAGCCCGCCGATGATCACCAACGTCAACGTGGGCGGCGGCTTCCCGACGACGGTCAACGTGGCGCTCGACCGGACGAACCCGCTCTACTTCACCGGCCTCGCCGCCACGCCGGCGAAGCCCGCGCCCGGCGCCACCGTCACGCTGGCCCCGGCCGTGGCCGGCGCCACCGGCGCCGTGACCTACGCCTACGCCGTCTCGGGCGTGACCGCGGCCACCGTCGACGCCACCAGCACGCTCGCCATCCCGAAGCTGCCGGCCCTGCTGGCCGGCCTCGACGCCGGCAACGGCGCCAACAAGGCCTTCAAGCTCTCGTCCCGCTCCGGCTTCGTCGCCATCGGCGACGGCGCGGTCAAGTCGCTCGCCAAGGCCTACAAGGTCACCGTCACCGCCACCGACTCGGCCACCCCGGCGCACACCGCCAAGACCGCCATCACCATCCCGGTGGTCGGCGTCCCGGCCATCCAGGGGCTCAAGTCCGCCCCCATCGGCGTCCTCGCCGTCGCCAACGAGGCGGCCGCCGCCACCACCTTCGCCTGGACCCTGACGCCGCCGGCCGGCTCCACCGCCACGCTCGCCGACGCCGACACGCGCAACCCGAGCTTCGTGCCCGACGTGGCGGGCGTCTACACGCTCCAGAACGGCGCCACCACCGTCGCCCTCACCGCCGGCAAGTACGCCGGCTTCAAGGCCGACACCGGCGGCTGCGGCACCTTCGACTGCCACCCGGCCGGCTTCAGGGCGTGGGTGAAGGGCAACTTCACCGGCCAGAGCCTCCACTTCAACCACAACGGCCGCAACGGCGGCACGGCCCAGACCATCCTGCAGTGGGGCCTCACCGGCATCGACTACGGGCCGTCCTGCTACAAGTGCCACACGGTCGGCTCGTTCCCGACGTCGAACGCCGACAACGGCGGCTTCTACGCCACCATGGCGAAGCTGGACAACGGCGGCACCTTCGACGCCACGAAGCCGCCCACCCAGAACGCCGCCTGGACCGGGAACGGCGCCGACAACTGGACCGGCCTCGACGCCAGCCTGAAGCTCCGCGCCGGCATCCAGTGCGAGTCGTGCCACGGCCCGGCCGACGGCGGGAACCACTCCGGCCTGAACGTGGGCGTCGACGTGCCGTGGGCCTCCGCCAACTGCGGCGTCTGCCACGACTCGCCGGGCAAGCACGACCGGATCGAGCTCTGGTCCAAGTCGCTCCACGCCAACGAGGCCGGCGCCGTCGCCGAGGCCTCGGTCGAGCAGCACCCGGGCAACGAGAGCTGCGCCCGCTGCCACGCGGCCCAGGGCTTCGTCGACTACCTGGCCCAGCAGCAGAACCCGGCCGCCTGCGCCACCTTCCTCGACAAGACCGGCGCGGCCATCCCGGCCACCACGCTCGACTCGAACGGCAACCCGCTCACCTCGGGCAACCTGCTCATCAAGGTGCCGGGCGCCACCTTCGGCACGTTCACGAGCTGCCAGGTCACCTCGACCGGCGCCACCGAGACCAACACGACCATCAAGACGGCCGGCCAGACCTACCTGCTCGGCCTCGGCCTCGGCCAGCAGGACGTCCAGCCCATCGGCTGCGCCGCCTGCCACGAGCCGCACACCACCGAGCTGCGCGTCTCCGACGACACCGGCCAGCTCGCCGCCGGCTTCCGCGTCACCGGCGCCGGCGCCGGCGCGCTCTGCATGGTCTGCCACAACGGCCGCAACGGCGCCCGCGGCGACGCGGTGACGATCGCCTCGATCGCCGCCCCGCACGCCCCGACCCAGGCCGAGGTCCTCATGGGCCAGAACGCCTACTGGGTGAACGGCTACGTCTCGGCCCACGCCGCGGTCGAGGACACCTGCGCCGGCTGCCACGTCAAGCTGGTGCCGGCCTCGGTCAAGGCCTCGCTCACCAACCACACCTTCGCGGCCGACGACTCCATCTGCGCCAGCTGCCACGGCGCGCTGGTGAAGCCGGAGGCGCTCTTCGGCCGGTACGCCCAGGGCGTGGCGGCGGTGAAGGCGGCCATGACGCAGGCGCTCGTCGCCGGCCGGACCGACTTCGACATCTCGACGGGCACGCCGGCCGTCACCACCACCATCAGCGTGGCGACCGACAACCCGCAGGTGACCGGCTACGGCCGCTCGGGCGTGCAGCTCACCTACGGCGCCACGCCGACCGTGGTGAGCGTGCCGCTCTCGAAGATCTTCGCGACCGGCACCACCACGCCGTTCATCGCCAACAACGGCCGCTTCGCCAAGGCCGGCTGGAACCTCGGCCTCGTCCCGACGCAGGCGGCCGCGGTCCACAACCCGACCTTCACCTTCCAGCTGCTGACCGTCACGGCGCAGAAGGTGAACGACCCGACGGCCGGCGCGCTCTAGGCACCGAGACGCCC
The DNA here is from genome assembly GCA_035719085.1 of Anaeromyxobacteraceae bacterium. Classification (GTDB taxonomy): domain Bacteria; phylum Myxococcota; class Myxococcia; order Myxococcales; family Anaeromyxobacteraceae; genus JADKCZ01. The sequence continues at coordinate 4,114 of DASTGK010000510.1, read as the reverse complement.
GCCGCACGCCTGACCGGGTCCGCGCCGCCCTCCGGGGCGGGCGGGCCCGGCGCAGCGCGAAGCGTCCGGGCCGGCACGCGCTCACCTGGGGGTTCGAGCCGGTCCGGACGGGGGCCCCTGCGCCGGCCACGGCGTGGGGGCCTCGTCGCTCCCGGGGCGGCCGCGCCGGCCTTCCGGTAGGATGCTCCGGGTGCGCCGCGTCCTGCCGCTCATCATCGGCTTCGTCTTCGTCCCCGCCGCCCTGCTGCTGACCATCGGCGTCCTCATCCTGGTCTTCGGCGCGGCGCCCCGCGACTACGTCTTCGGCGGCCTCATCCTCACCCTCGTCATCGTCACCGTGGCCGGCACCGCCGCCACGCTCATGGTGGTGCAGCGCGAGGCGCGGGTGAACCGGCTGCAGACCGACTTCGTCAACAAGGTGAGCCACGACCTGCGCACGCCGCTCACCTCCATCCGCATGTTCGTGGAGACGCTGCAGCTCGGCCGGCTCACCGACCCGGCCCGGCAGGCCGAGGCGCTCGAGATCATCGCCGAGGAGACGGCGCGCCTCTCCGGGCTCATCAACCGGCTGCTCGACTGGGCCCGCATGGAGTCGGGCAAGCGGAGCTACGACTTCGCGGTGCAGCCGGTCGAGCCCATCATCGACGCCGCGCTCGGCGCCTTCGAGCCGCAGCGGCTGCACCAGCCGGCCGAGGTGGTGCGCGCCATCCAGCCCGGGCTGCCGCCGGTGCGGGCCGACCGCGAGGCGCTCGTCGAGGCGCTCCTCAACCTGCTCAACAACGCCCACAAGTACACCGGGTCGGAGAAGCGCATCACCGTGGGGGCGGCGCGCAGCGGGCCGACGGTGCTCGTCACCGTGGCCGACAACGGCCCCGGCATCCCGGCGCCGGACCAGAAGCGGATCTTCGAGAAGTTCTACCGGGCGCGCGACCCGCTGGAGCGGAGCATCGAGGGCTCCGGGCTCGGGCTCGCCATGGTGAAGCACATCGTCAGCGCCCACGGCGGCAAGATCTCGGTCTCGTCCGAGGTGGGCCACGGCGCCACCTTCACCATCGCCCTGCCGGTCTCGGAGGCCACCCCATGAGCGAGCGGATCCTGGTCATCGAGGACGACCCCTCCATCCTGCGCGGGCTCCAGCTCAACCTCGGCATGGAGGGGTACGCGGTCCGCTCCGCCACCGACGGCGAGACCGGGCTGGCGCTGGCGCGCGCCGAGCGGTTCGACCTGCTGGTGGTCGACGTCATGCTGCCGCGGCTGGGCGGGCTCGACGTCATCCGCGAGCTGCGGCGCGACGACCCCGACCTGCCGGTGCTCATCCTCTCGGCCAAGGGGCAGGAGTCGGACAAGGTGGCGGGCCTGCAGCTCGGCGCCGACGACTACATGGTGAAGCCCTTCTCGCTGAAGGAGCTCCTGGCGCGCATCGACGCGCTGCTGCGCCGGCGGCGCGCCCGGGGCGAGACCGGCGAGGGCCGGCCGAAGAAGGCCGGCCACGTCGAGATCGACGCGACGGCGCGGCGGGCCACGGCCGGCGGCGCGCCGCTCGAGCTGACGGCGCGCGAGTTCGACCTGCTCGCCTGGTTCGTGGCCCACCCCGACCGCGTCTTCTCGCGCGAGCAGCTCATGGAGGCGGTGTGGGGCTCGCGCTACTTCGGCACCGCCCGCACCGTCGACAACTTCGTGGCCCGGCTGCGGGCCCACATCGGCGACGACGCCGAGCAGCCGCGCCACCTCGAGACGGTGCGCGGCGTCGGCTACCGCTTCAACCCGTGAGCGCGGGGCAGGGAGGCTCGGCGTGAAGACCATCGGCCTCGTCGGCGGCATGAGCTGGGAGTCGTCGGCCGAGTACTACCGGCAGCTCAACGAGGGGGTGAAGGCGCGGCTCGGCGGCCTCCACTCGGCGCGCCTCGTCCTCCACAGCGTCGACTTCGGGCCCATCGAGGCGATGCAGCGCGAGGGGCGCTGGGACGAGGCCGGCGACGTGCTCCACGCGGCGGTGCGCGGCCTCGAGGCGGCCGGCGCCGACTTCGTGGTGCTCTGCGCCAACACCATGCACAAGGTGGCCGACCGGATGATGGCCGGCGCGCGCATCCCGCTCCTCCACATCGCCGACCCCACCGGCGAGGCGGCGCGCGCCGCCGGGATCGGCGCCGTCGGCCTCCTCGGCACGCGCTACACCATGGAGGAGGACTTCTACCGGGCGCGGCTCGAGGCGCGGCACGGGCTCGAGGTGCTGGTGCCGGGGCCTGAGGATCGGGCGGAGGTGAACCGGATCATCTTCGAGGAGCTGGTGCTCGGCATCGTCTCCCCGGCCTCGCGCGCCCGCTTCCTCGAGGTGGCCGACCGGCTGGCCCGCGCCGGCGCCGAGGGCATCGTCTCCGGCTGCACCGAGTTCGGCCTGCTCGTGCCGCCCGACGAGGGGCCGCTGCCGATCTTCGACACGGCGCGGCTCCACGTGAAGGCCGCGCTCGAGCTGGCCCTGGCGCCGTAGCGGCCCTCTGCCGATCCACGGCCGCGAGCCCCGGCCGGCCGCGGGCCGCGCGGACCGCACCGCGCCCCAGCGCTGCCGGGAGGGTGGCGGAGAGGCGGCGGCGAGGGCAGTGGTTGGCAGGTGAGCGCCGCCGCGGCGCGACGGCGGGTTCGTGGCCCGACCGTCGCCAGGGAGGCGCCGCAGCGGAGCCGAGACGCCACCGTGCGATCGGTCTACGGGCACCGCACGGCTGGCTCGGTGCGAGCACGGGTCGTCGCGCCGCAGAGGTGCTCGGCAGCGGCCGCACGTCAACCCGGCCGGAGTGCTCCGAAGGCGAAGGTCGGCGCCGAGGGCTCGCGACCTCCGAGGAACCCAACTGGGAGTGAATGGGCGCTTGACAACCTCCGCCCGCGATTCGAGGTCACCGCGCGGCGGACCGCGAGGATGGCCCCTGCGAGCGCGCAGCGGGCCGCAGAGCCCACGCAGCGGCTGACCAGGGCTGGCGCGGCACCCGGGCTCCGCGGAGGCGCTGGCGGGGCGGACAGGGGCCTTCCCGGAGGTCTCGAAGGCGCGTGTTACCAATGGTGGATGACACCGGAGGTGCACACCATGCCCGCCACCGCTCCCGCCCTGCTCGACGCGACCGCCCTCGCCCACCGCCTCGCCGAGCTCGCCGCCGACGACCGCTCCGTCCAGGTCGAGCTCCTCATCCACCTCGCGGAGTACGACCGGCGCGAGGCCTGGCTCGCGGCCGGGTACGGCTCCTTGTGGGAATTTTGTCGCCGCGCCCTCCACCTGCGCGAGGGCGCCGCCTGGCGCCGCATTCAGGCCATGCGCGTCCTCCGCCGGGTGCCGGAGCTCGCCGAGCCGCTCCGCGACGGCCGGCTCTGCTTGACCACCGTGGCGCTCCTCGACCCGCTCCTCACCGAGGCGAACGCGGCCGAGCTCGTCCAGCGGGCCGCTTACAAGTCGAAGGCCGAGGTCGAGGCGCTGGTCGTCTCGCTCAAGCCCCGCAGCGCTCCCCGTGACGGAGTGCGCCGGCTCCCCGAGCGCCACGAGGCCTCCACCGCGGCATCGCTGCCTCTTCCGGCACCCGAGCGCCCCGAGCCCGAGGCGATGGGTACACCTCCGGTGTTCGCGGCGCCCTCACCTGCTCCCGAGGTGCCGGCCTCGGCGCCCATCGCGCCGACCCGTCCCACGGTGCGCCCGGTCGCAGCCGACACCTGGTCGCTGCGGGTCACCGTCGACGCCGCCTTCAAGGAGGAGCTCGACCGGCTCACCGAGCTCCTCTCGCACAAGGTGCCCGGCGGTGAGCTCTCGGCCGTGCTGCGCGAGGCGGTGAAGTGCGCGATCGAGGCGCACGGCAAGCGCAGGGGTGCCGTCGAGCCCAAGCGCAAGCGGGCGAAGAAGGCGCCGGTCTCCCCGTCCGCCTCCGCCCCGGCGAGCCAGCGGCGCGAGCCGCCCTCCGCCGAGGTGCGGCGGCAGGTCTGGAAGCGCGACCAGGGGCGGTGCGCCTGGGTCGGGCCCGACGGCCACCGCTGCGGTAGCCGCTGGCGGCTCGAGGTGGATCACATCGTGGCCGCGGCCCTGGGCGGCCCGTCGACGCTCGCCAACCTCCGGCTGACCTGCGCCCGGCACAACCGGCTC
>DASTGK010000509.1:0-8068 GCA_035719085.1 Anaeromyxobacteraceae bacterium | reverse complement strand
GGGAGAGGGCTGGGGTGAGGGGGCGTCGCGACGTCACGCCGAGCCTCGCCGTGCGGCGGCCACCAACGACAAAGGGGAGAGCCTCGTCGGCCCTCCCCTTCGCGCGCTTCGCTGCTGCTCGGCTGCGCCGAGTGCCGTGGCCGCCTGGACTACTTGCCGGCGACGCCGATGCGGGCCGCCGCCCGCTTCACGCGGGCCGCCTCCTCGGCGTAGGTCCGGTCGTCCTCGGTGAGCTTGCGGAGCCGGGCCTGCGCGTCCGCCAGCGCCTTCTGGGCGCGGTCCACGTCGATGTCCGGCGCCGCCTCGGCCGTGTCGGCGAGGACGATCACCTTGTCGTCGGCCACCTGCAGGAAGCCGCCGCCGACGGCGAAGTGGTGCTCGCGGCCGCCCTCCACGTAGGTGAGCCGCCCGGCCTCGAGCGCGCTCATGAAGGAGGTGTGCCGCGGGCGGATGCCGAAGCCGCCGAGCACGCCGGGGGCCCGCACCTCGTCGCAGGTGACCGAGAGGACGCGCCGCTCGGGCGTGACGATGTCGAGGGAGAGGGCCATCGGTTACCCCGCGGCCAGCTTCTTCGCCTTCTCGACCGCCTCCTCGATGCCGCCGACCATGTAGAAGGCCTGCTCCGGCAGGTCGTCGTGCTTGCCCTCGACGATCTCCTTGAAGCCGCGGATCGTGTCGGGGAGCTTGACGTACTTGCCGGGGTTGCCCGTGAACTGCTGGGCGACGGTGAAGGGCTGCGAGAGGAAGCGCTGGATCTTCCGGGCGCGCGCCACGGTGAGCTTGTCGTCCTCGGAGAGCTCGTCCATGCCGAGGATGGCGATGATGTCCTGGAGGTCCTTGTAGCGCTGCAGCGTCTCCTGGACGGCGCGGGCCACCTTGTAGTGCTCCTCGCCGACGACGAGCGGGTCGAGGATGCGGCTCGTCGAGTCGAGCGGGTCGACGGCCGGGTAGATGCCGATCTCGGTGAGCTTGCGGTTCAGCACCGTGGTGGCGTCGAGGTGGGCGAAGGCGGTCGCCGGGGCCGGGTCGGTGAGGTCGTCGGCCGGCACGTAGATGGCCTGCACCGAGGTGATGGCGCCCTTCTGCGTGGAGGTGATGCGCTCCTGCAGCTCGCCCATCTCGGTGGAGAGCGTCGGCTGGTAGCCGACGGCGGAGGGGATGCGGCCGAGGAGCGCCGACACCTCCGAGCCCGCCTGGGTGAAGCGGAAGATGTTGTCGATGAAGAGGAGCATGTCGCGCCCCTCCTCGTCGCGGAAGTACTCGGCGATGGCGAGGGCCGAGAGGGCCACGCGGGCGCGGGCGCCGGGCGGCTCGTTCATCTGGCCGTACACCAGCACGCACTGGCTCTTCTCGAGGTCGTCCTTGTTGATGACGCCCGAGTCGATCATCTCGTGGTACAGGTCGTTGCCCTCGCGGGTGCGCTCCCCCACGCCGGCGAACACCGAGAAGCCGCCGCGCTCCTTGGCGACGTTGTTGACGAGCTCCATGAGGAGCACCGTCTTGCCGACGCCGGCGCCGCCGAAGAGGCCGATCTTGCCGCCGCGCAGGTAGGGCGCGAGCAGGTCGATCACCTTGATGCCCGTCTCGAAGGCCTCGATCTTCGGGTTCTGCTCGACGAGGGTGGGCGGCGGCCGGTGGATGGGCTTCTTCATCGTGGCGGCGACCGGGCCGCGCTCGTCGACGGGCTCGCCGACGACGTTGAGGATGCGGCCGAGCACCGCCTTGCCGACCGGCATGGCGATGTTGCTGCCGGTGTTCTTCACCGGCATGCCGCGGACCAGGCCCTCGGTCGAGTCCATGGCGATGCAGCGCGCCGTGCTCTCGCCGAGGTGCTGGGCGACCTCGATGGTCAGGTTGTCGTGGCGGGCGTCGATGCCCGGGTTGGTCACGGTGAGCGCCGTGTAGATCTCCGGCAGCCCGCCCGCCGGGAACTCCACGTCGACCACGGGGCCGATGACCTGGGTGATCTTGCCGTTCTGAACGTTCGTCGCGGTGGCCATGTGTTCCTTTCCCGGCTTACTTGAGCGCCTCGGCGCCGCTCACGATCTCCATGAGCTCCTTCGTGACGTAGGCTTGGCGCGCGCGGTTGTACTGGAGGGTGAGCGAGGCGATCATCTCCTCGGCGTTCTTGGTGGCCGACTCCATCGCGCTCATGCGGGCGCCGTGCTCCGAGGCGGCCGACTCGAGGAGCGCCCGCCAGACCTGCATGGCGACGTGGCGCGGGAGGAGGTCCGCGAGGAGGGCCTCGCGGGACGGCTCGTACTTGAAGTCGATGGCGGCGGCCGCCTCGGCCGCGGGGGGCGGCTCGATGGGCAGGAGCTGGAAGACCACCGGCACCTGCGAGATGGCGCTCTTGAACTCGTTGTAGCAGAGGAAGACGGCGTCGACCTCGCCGGCGAGGTAGCGCTTCACGAAGCCCTGGGCCAGCGCCTCGGCCTTCTCGTAGGTCAGCCCCTGGTGGACGCCGGGGTAGTCCTGGCGCACCTCGAGCTTGCGGGCGCGGAGCAGATCCTTCGCCTTGCGCCCGATGGTGGAGAGGTCGATCCGCTCGAAGCGATCGCCGGTCTCGGTGAGGAAGCGCTGGGTGCGGCGGACGATGTTGGAGTTGAAGCCGCCGGCCAGGCCGCGGTCGGAGGTGATGACCACCACCTCGGCCAGGCGCGGCTCGCGCGGCGCGAGCAGCGGGTGCGGCGCCGTCGACTCGTCGGCCACGGCCCGCGCGGCCACCCGCCCGAGCGCCCGGTCGAGCAGCTGGGCGTAGGGGCGGGTCTTGAGGATGGCGTCCTGGGCGCGGCGCAGCTTGGCCGCGGAGACCATCTTCATGGCCTTGGTGATCTGCCTCGTCGACTTGGTCGAGGTGATCCGGTTGCGGATGTCGCGGAGGGAAGGCACGTCGGTCCTCGCTCGGGCGTGTCGGCCCCGCGGTTACGCCTGGAAGATGCCGCGGAACTCCGCCAGGGCGGCGTCGAGCGCCTTCTTCACCTCGTCGTCGAGCTGCTTCTTCTCGGCGATCTTCTTCGCGATCTCGGGGTGGCGGCCGTCCAGGAAGGCGATGAGCTCCTTCATGTACTTGCCGACCTTCTCCACCGGCACCGCGCGGATCCAGCCCTGGCCGGCCGAGTCCTTCATGGTGGCGGCGTAGATCTGGATGACCTGCTTCTCCACCGACATCGGCTCGTACTGCCCCTGCTTCAGCACCTCGACGAGGCGGGCGCCGCGGGCCAGCGTCTCCTGCGTGGCCTTGTCGAGGTCGGAGCCGAACTGGGCGAAGGCGGCCAGCTCGCGGTACTGGGCGAGGTCGAGCTTGAGCGAGCCGGCGACCTGCTTCATCGCCTTGATCTGGGCCGAGCCGCCGACGCGGGAGACCGAGATGCCGACGTTGATGGCCGGCCGCTGCCCCTGGAAGAAGAGGTTCGACTCGAGGAAGATCTGGCCGTCGGTGATGGAGATGACGTTGGTCGGGATGTAGGCCGAGACGTCGCCGGCCTGCGTCTCGATGATGGGGAGCGCGGTCAGCGACCCGCCGCCCTCCTTGTCCGAGAGCTTGGCGGCGCGCTCCAGCAGGCGGCTGTGGAGGTAGAAGACGTCGCCCGGGTACGCCTCGCGGCCCGGCGGGCGGCGGAGCAGCAGCGACAGCTGGCGGTAGGCGACCGCCTGCTTCGAGAGGTCGTCGTAGACGATGAGGGCGTGGCGGCCGGAGTCGCGGAAGTACTCCGCCATGGTCACGCCGGTGTACGGCGCGAGGTACTGCATCGGCGCCGGGTCGGAGGCGTTGGCGGCGACGACCGTGGTGTACTCCATGGCGCCGTACTTCTTCAGCGTCTCCACCACGCGGGCCACGGTCGACTGCTTCTGGCCGACCGCGACGTAGAAGCAGTGCAGCCCCTGCCCCTTGTTGTTGATGATGGTGTCGATGGCGACGGCGGTCTTGCCGGTCTGGCGGTCGCCGAGGATGAGCTCGCGCTGGCCGCGGCCGATCGGCACCAGGGCGTCGATGGCCTTGAGGCCGGTCTGCATCGGCTCGTGCACCGACTTGCGCTGCACGATGCCGGGGGCCTTGATCTCGATCTTGCGGGTCTGCTTGGCGTTGAGGGGGCCGCGGCCGTCGATGGGGTTGCCGAGGCCGTCGACCACGCGGCCGAGCAGCTCCTCGCCCACCGGCACCTCGGCGATGCGGCCGGTGCGCTTCACCGCGTCGCCCTCGCGGATGTGCTCGTAGGCGCCCATGACGGCGGCGCCGACGTTGTCCTCCTCGAGGTTCAGCACGAGGCCGCTGATGCCGCCCGGGAACTCGAGCAGCTCGCCGGCGGCGGCGCCGGAGAGGCCGTAGATGCGGGCGACGCCGTCGGCCTGGGAGAGAACGGTGCCGGTCTCGGCGACGTCGACCTTCTTGCCGTAGTCCTTGATCTGGTCGCGGATGATGCGGCTGATCTCGTCGGCGCGGATGTCCATTTCGTGCTGTCTCCGGTGAATCCGAGAGGGAGGGCGGTTACTGCTTCAAGCTCTTGCGGAGGTCCTCGAGCTGCGTGCGGAGGGACCCGTCGTAGACGAGGCTCCCCACCTGCGCCACGACGCCGCCGAGGAGGGCGGGATCGACGGCGCGCTCGACGATGACCTTGGCCTTGGTGGCGACGGCGAGCTTCTCGGCGAGCGCGGCGGCCTGGGCGTCGTCGAGCGGCACCGCGCTCGTCACCTGGGCGCGGACGCGGCCGAGCTGCTGGTCGGCCAGCTCGGCGTAGCTCTCGAGGATCGCCTTCAGGTAGCCGAAGCGGTTCCGGTCGCCGAGCAGGAAGAGGAGGCTCGCGATCTCCTCGTCCAGCTTCATCGACTCGGCCAGCATGGCGACGACGGCGCGGCGCTGCTCCCGCGTGTAGGCGGGGTTGGACAGGACGTCGCGGAGGTCGGGGGCCTGGTCGACGGCCTTGCCGAGGGCGAGGAGGCTCTCGCTCCACGCCTCCACGCGACCCTTCTCCACAGCGAGGCTGAAGAGCGCCTTGGCATAACGGCGGGCGATGGAACCCATGATCATAGGGGACGCGCTCCGTAGCACGTCCTACATCGGGTGGTCAAGGACGATTGTCCCAGGACTCCAAGGACTTGGGTCAGGTTTGACACCTGCCTTCCGAGCCTTACGTTGCGGTTGCCAAAAGGAGGTTGAAAATCATGGCGATGCTGACGAGGTTCGATCCCTTCCGGGACGTGGCGAGGCTGCAGGACGAGTTCCTCAGGAGCTTCGACGATCGGCTGGGGCTGAGGGCGGGCGAGTCGGTCGGCTGGACCCCGGCCTGCGACATCTACGAGGACGGCGAGGCGGTGATGGTGCGCTTCGAGCTCGCGGGCGTCGACCCGAAGGACGTGGAGATCCGCTTCGAGAGCGGCGTCCTGACGCTGCGGGGCGAGCGGAAGCTGGAGCGCGAGGAGAAGAAGGAGAACTACCACCGGGTGGAGATGCAGTACGGCGCCTTCACCCGCTCCTTCTCGCTGCCGGCCACCGTCGACGCGGACAAGATCCGCGCCGAGTCCAAGAACGGCGTGCTCGTGGTGACGCTGCCCAAGAAGAACGAGGCGAAGCCGCGCGCCATCACGGTGAAGGTCGGTTAGCCGACCCTGGCCGGAAGGCCTGACGAGAAAGGCGGGCCCGGTCAGCCGAGCCCGCCTTCTTCATGTCCACCTAATGACGCGCTGCGTTACTTGATCGGCACCGGCGTGGCGGCCGGGCGCGGCGGCATCGGAGGCGCCTTCTCGACGCCCTCCATCTTGGTCTGACCCTCGAAGACGACGCCCTTCTCGATCATCAGGACCGGCGTCTCGATGTTGCCCTTCATCCGGGCCGGGTGGTGCAGCTCCACCGTCGCCTTGGCCTTCACGTTCCCGGTGATCTCGCCGTGGACGATGATGGTGCCGCAGGTGATCTCGGCCGAGATCTTGGCCCCCTCGCCGACCACCAGCACGTCGTTGGTCACGATGGTGCCGGTGAACTTGCCGTCGATGCGGACGGTCCCTTCGAAGGTGAGCTTCCCCTCGAACTCGGAGCCGCGGCCGAGCAGGGCGTTCAGGTCGGAACCGCCGGTTGCGGTCGAGATCGGCAGCTCATCACGCTTCAGCATCGCCATGGAGGACGTTCTCCTTGGTGTCCCTCGCTCGACGGACACGGTGAAAATGCGGGTCTAGCACCGGTGACGCGGCGAGTCCACCCCGCGGCCGGTGCGGGGTGGAACTACGCGCCCATCTTGCCGAGGATCCCGTCGAGCTCGTCGAGCGACGTGTAGTCGATCTCGAGCTTGCCGGAGCTGGCGGTCCTCTGGACGACGCGGCAGCGGGCGCCGAGCCGCCGCTGGAGCCGCTGCGCCAGCTCGCGGACGCCGGCGGTCTCGGCGGGCCCTTCCTTCTTGGCCGGCTTCTTGGTGAGTCCGCGCACCAGCGCCTCGAGCGCGCGCACCGAGAGCCCCTCGCGGACCGACCGGAGCGCCAGCTTCTTCATGGCGTCGGCGTCCTCGAGGCCGAGGAGCGCGCGGGCGTGGCCCATGTCGAGCTGCCCCTCGCGGACGGCGTCGCGGACCTCCTCGGGCAACTTGAGGAGGCGGAGCGCGTTGGCCACCGTGGAGCGCTCCTTGCCGACGCGCTTCGCGATCTCCTCCTGCGTGAGCCCGTGCTCGCTGGCGAGGACGTCGTAGGCCTCGGCCTCCTCGATGGCGTTCAGGTCGGCCCGCTGGATGTTCTCGACGAGGGCGAGCTCGAAGGCCTGCCGCTCGGTCGCCTCGCGGACGAGCGCCGGGACCTCGCGCAGGCCGGCCCGCTGCGCCGCCCGCCAGCGCCGCTCGCCGGCCAGGATCCGGTACTTCCCACCCTCGCGGCGAACCAGGATCGGCTCGACGATGCCGTGCTCGCGGATGGAGGCGGCCAGCTCCTCGAGCTTCTGCTCGTCGAAGCGCTTGCGGGGCTGGGCGGGGTTCCGCTCCACCGCCTCGACGGGGAGCTGGAGCACCGTGCGGCCGGGGATGACGGCGGGCGCCGCGGCCGGCGCCGTCTGGCCGGACGGGGGCGGGGCGGCGTTGGAGAGCAGCGCGGCCATGCCGCGGCCGAGGGCCGGGCGGCGCTTGTCGGCCATCGTCACGCGGCACCCCCTTCGATGCGGGCGGCCACCTCGCGGGCCAGCTCCAGGTAGCTCTGGCAGCCCTTCGAGGCGACGTCGTACAGCAGGATGGGCTTGCCGTGGCTTGGGGCCTCGGAGAGCCGGACGTTGCGCGGGATGACGGTGTCGAAGACCTGCTTGGCGAAGGTCTTCCGGATCTCGTCGGCCACCTGGTTGGCCAGGTTGTTGGGCGAGAACATCGTGAGGACGATGCCGTCGACCTTGAGGTCGGGGTTGGCGGAGGCCTTCACGAGCTCGATGGTCTTGAGCACGTCGGCGAGCCCCTCGAGCGCGTAGTACTCGCACTGGAGCGGGATCATGACCCCCTTCGCCGCCACCAGGCCGTTCAGCGTGAGCAGGCCGAGCGAGGGCGGGCAGTCGATGATGACGAACTCGTACTCACCCGCCAGCTCGTCCACGGCGTTCTTGAGCCGGCGCTCGCGCTGCTCATGCTCGGCGAGCTCCAGCTCGGCACCGACGAGGTGCTGCGAGGCGGGGACGAGGTCGAGGTACTTGAGCTCGGTCTTCCGGACGGCGTCCCGCAGCGGCAGCCCGTCGATGAGCACCTCGTAGATGCTGTTCTCCGAGTCGTCCCGGCGGATGCCGAGGGCGGAGCCGGCGTTCCCCTGGGGGTCGACATCGATGAGGAGCGTCCGCCGCTCGGCAGCGGCGAGCGAGGCGGCGAGGTTGACGGCGGTGGTGGTCTTGCCGACGCCGCCCTTCTGGTTCGCGATGGTGAGGATGCGGCTCATCTTGACGAGCTCGTGGGGCGGCGGAAGGCCGTCGGTGATGGCGTTGCTCAAGGAACCCTCGTGGTCCGGTGGTGGTGCGTGCTGGCTGGCCGTGCTGTGGGCGCCGAATCTGCCCGATCCCTCTGACAGTGTTCCACGTGGAACACCAGCCTTGCCCTCCCCCCTCTCCCCCCACGGGCGTTCC
>DASTGK010000508.1:0-9670 GCA_035719085.1 Anaeromyxobacteraceae bacterium | reverse complement strand
AGCCCGTCGGCTCTCGACCCGTACGGCGGCGCCATCACCGGGATCGTGGGCGTGAACCGGGATCCCTTCGGCACCGGGATGGGCTCCGACCTGCTCTCCAACACCTGGGGCTACTGCTTCGGCCCGCCGGACCTCACCGTGCCGCGGGTGGCCGAGCACGCCCCGCGCGCCACCGCCACGGTGCCGCTCGAGGGGCTCGACGACCCGGCGCTGGCCCGCCTCTCCCGCGAGAAGCTGCTGGCGCTCTCGGTGGAGGAGCTCCAGGCGGTGCGCGACTTCTTCGCGCGGGCCGCCCGCGAGCCCAGGCGCCGGGCCGCCGGCCTGGGCCCCGCCCCCACCGACGCCGAGCTCGAGTGCCTGGCCCAGACCTGGTCGGAGCACTGCAAGCACAAGATCATGAACGCGACCCTCTCCTACCGGGAGGAGGGGAAGGCGCCGGTGGAGATCCGGTCGATCTTCAAGCAGTTCATCCGGGGCACCACCGAGGCGGTGGACGAGGCCATCACCAGGCGCGAGGGGAAGAGCTGGCTCGTCTCGGTCTTCCACGACAACGCCGGCGTCATCGCCGCCACCGACGCCTACCACCTCGTCTTCAAGGTGGAGACCCACAACAGCCCCTCCGCGCTCGACCCGTACGGCGGCGCCATCACCGGCATCGTGGGCGTCAACCGCGACCCGTTCGGCACCGGCCTGGGCGCCGACCTGCTCTCCAACACCTGGGGCTACTGCTTCGGCCCGCCCGGCTTCGAGGGCGAGCTGCCGCCCGGGCTGCTCCACCCGCGCCGCATCCGCGAGGGCGTCCACCACGGCGTCATCGACGGCGGCAACCAGTCGGGCATCCCCTACGGCCGCGGCTGGGAGCTCTTCGACGACCGCTTCCTCGGCAAGCCGCTCGTCTACTGCGGCACCGTCGGCCGCATGCCGGCCGTCTCGGCCGGCCGCCCCACCCACGTGAAGCTGGCGCGGCCGGGCGACCGGATCGTCATGGTGGGCGGCCGCATCGGCAAGGACGGCATCCACGGCGCCACCTTCTCGTCGGCCGAGCTGACCGAGGAGAGCCCGGTGCAGGCGGTCCAGATCGGCGACCCCATCACGCAGAAGATGATGTTCGACTTCCTGCTCGAGGCGCGCGACCAGGGGCTCTACTCGGCCATCACCGACAACGGGGCCGGCGGCCTCTCCTCCTCGGTGGGCGAGATGGCGAAGCAGCCGGGCGGCGCCTGGCTCGACCTCCAGAAGGCGCCGCTCAAGTACCAGGGGCTGGCCGCCTGGGAGGTCCTGGTCTCCGAGGCGCAGGAGCGGATGACGCTGGCCGTGCCGCCGGAGCGGCTCGAGGCGCTCCTCGCCCTCGCCCGCACCCGCGAGGTGGAGGCGACCGACCTCGGCGCCTTCACCGACGACGGCCACCTCGAGGTGCGCTGGGGCGAGCGGGTGGTGGCGCTGCTGCCGCTCGACTTCCTCCACGACGGCGACCCGGAGCTGCGCATCGAGGCCGAGTGGACGCCGCCCGCCCGCGCCGCGGCCGCGCCGCTCGCCCGGCCCGCCTCGGCGGCCGAGGGGAGCGCGCTCGCCAGGGCCTTCCTGGCGCGCGACAACCTGCGCTCCAACGAGCTCCTCGCCCGCACCTACGACCACGAGGTGAAGGGGCTCACCGTGGTGAAGCCCTGGGTCGGCGTCCGGCGCGACGTCCCGAGCGACGCCTCGGTCTTCCTCATCGCCCACGACGCCGCGCCGCACGGCTACGCGGTGGCCGAGGCGGTCTTCCCGGCCTACTCCGACCACGACGCCCACGCCATGGCGCAGGCCGGCGTGGACCTGGCCGTCCGGCGCGTCATCGCCGCCGGCGCCCGGGCCGACCGGATCGCGGCGCTCGACAACTACTGCTGGCCCGACCCGCTGCCGGGGGCGAAGAACCCGGACGCGAAGCAGAAGGCGGCCCAGCTGGTGCGGGCCTCCAAGGGGCTCTCGGAGATCTGCCGGGCCTACGGGGTGCCGCTCATCAGCGGCAAGGACTCGATGAAGAACGACGCCGTGGTGGGCGGCCAGCGCATCTCCATCCCGCCGACGCTGCTCGCCTCGACCATCGCCGTCGTCACCGACGTGCGCCGCGCCCTGACGCTCGAGGTGCCGGCGCCGGGCGCCCTGCTCGTCGCCGTCGGCGAGGCGCGCGAGGAGCTCGGCGGCACCGAGTGGGCGGCCCACCGCGGCCTGGCGGGCGGCGAGGTGCCGCGCTGCAGCCCGGCCGAGCTCTGGCCGCGCTACGAGGCGGTGGCGCGCGCCATCCGCGACGAGCTGGTGCTCGCGGCCCACGCCGTCGGGCGCGGCGGCCTGCTCCCTGCGCTCTTCTACATGGCCCGGGCGAGCGGCCTCGGCCTCTCGGCCGACCTCTCGGCGGCGCCGGCCGCCCCGGGCACCGGCTGGGAGGGGCTCCTCCTCGGCGAGACGACGGGCCGCTTCCTGCTCGCCTGCGCGCCCGAGGCGCTCGACAGGCTCGGCCGCCACCTGCAGGGCGTGCCGCACGCGGTGCTCGGCGCCTTCGACGCGACCGGGAGGCTGCGCGTGGCGCACGAGGGCGCTCTCCTCGTCGACGCCCCGGTGGAGGAGCTGGCCCGCGCCTGGAAGCGCCAGCCGGAAGGCGCCGCCGGCCAGGAGGTGCGGCCGTGACCGCGCGCGTGCTCATCCCCGTCGGCTTCGGCTTCAACTGCGAGGACGAGACGGCGGCCGCCTTCCGCATGGTCGGCGCCGAGGTGGACCTGGTCCACCTGACCGACCTCTTCGCCGGCCGCCACGCCCGGCCCATCCCGTCGTACCAGGTGCTCGCCTTCGTGGGCGGCTTCTCCTACGGCGACCACGTCGCCTCCGGCTTCGTCGCCGCCACCCGCGTGCGGGCCCACCTGCAGGCCGACCTCTCCGCCTTCCTCCAGGACGGCGGGCGCGTCCTCGGCATCTGCAACGGCTTCCAGGTGCTGGTGCGGCTCGGCCTGCTGCCTGGCCCCGACGCCGGTCCGGCCGACTTCGTGCCGCGCGCCGCGCTCGCCAACAACGACCGGCTCGGCTACCGCGACGCCTGGGTGACGCTGGGCGCCGACCCGGCCAGCACCTCCGTCTGGACGCGCGGCCTCGGCCGGCTCGAGCTGCCGGCGCGCCACGGCGAGGGGAAGGTGGTGCTCGAGTCCCCGGAGGCGCTGGCGCGGCTGGAGCGGCGCGGCCAGGTGGCCTTCCGCTACCTCGACCCGGAGGGCAAGCCCACCGAGGCCTGGCCCCACAACCCGAACGGCTCGGCGCGCGGCGTGGCCGGCATCACCGACGCCAGCGGCCGCATCCTCGGCCTCATGCCGCACCCCGACGCCTTCCTCTACCCGTGGCACCACCCCGACTGGCCGCGCCGGAAGAAGGAGCTCGAGGCGCAGGAGCCGGGCGGCCTCGCCATCTTCCGGGCCGGCGTCGCGGGGATCTGAGGGCCGCCTACCTCTCCCGCCTGGGCGCCCCCGGCCTGGCCGGGATGCCGTACTTGCGCAGGCGCACCGCCATGGCGTTGTGCGAGGTCTTGAGCGCCGCCGCCAGCCGGCGCGTCGACGGGTGGAGCGGGTAGAGCCGCTCGAGCAGCGACCGCTCGTACTGGTCGAGCGCCTCCTGCAGCGACGCGGGCGCGCCCTCGGCGCCGGGCCGGCCGGCCGCCACGCGCGAGCCGGCCAGCTCCAGGTCGGCCACGTCGAGCAGCGCCCGGTCGGAGGTGGTGACGGCCCGGAAGACGACGTTGTGCAGCTGGCGCACGTTGCCCGGCCAGGGATCGGTGAGCAGCGCCGTGCCGGCCGCCGGGGTGAGGCGGCGCGTCGGCCGCTGCACCTGCGCCGAGGCGGTCTCCAGGAAGTGGTGGGCCAGGAGCAGGATGTCGTCGCCCCGCTCGCGCAGCGGCGGCACCTCCAGGTTCACCACGTTGAGCCGGTAGAAGAGGTCCTCGCGGAAGGCGCGGGCCGCCACCATGGCCTCGAGGTCGCGGTGGGTGGCGCTGATGACGCGCACGTCGACCGAGAGCTCGCGGTCGCCGCCGACGCGCCGGAAGCGGCCGTCGTTGAGGAAGCGGAGCAGCTTGGCCTGGAGGTAGGGCGACATCTCGCCCACCTCGTCGAGGAAGATGGTCCCGTTGTTGGCGAGCTCGAGCAGGCCGGGCTTGCCGGAGCGGTGGGCGCCGGTGAAGGCGCCCGGCGCGTAGCCGAAGAGCTCGCTCTCGGCCAGCGACTCGGGCAGCGCGGCGCAGTTGAGCGCCAGGAAGGGGGCGTCGCGCCGCGGGCCGGCGCTGTGGCAGGCGTGGGCCACCAGCTCCTTGCCGGTGCCGGTCTCGCCGCGCACCAGCAGCGGCGCCTCCACCGCGGCGACGCGCGCCGCCCGCGCCTTGAGCGCCCGGATGGGCGGCGAGGTGCCGATGATGGCGTCGAAGCCGCCCTCGGAGGCGAAGGCCTGGATGGCCGTCATCCGCTTGCCCAGCCGCCGCGCCGCGTGGAGCGTGATGACGCCGCCGGCCGGCGCCCCGTCGGCCGCGCCGGGCGCCTCGACGATGGGCGAGGCGTCGAGCAGGAACGACTCGCCGCCGAAGATCACCTCGCGCGCCGGCACGCGGAAGCGGGCGCCGAGGAGCTCTTCGTGCAGGGCCGCGTCGTCGAGGAGCTCGCGCAGCGGCCGCCCCACGAGCGCGGCGCCGCCCGCCACCGACTGCGCCAGGCCGCTCGCCGCGGTGACCACGCCGTGCGCGTCGACCGCCAGCACCGGGTCGGCCATGGCCGAGAGGATGGCCTCGAGGTGGAGCCGCTGTCGGGCGCCGGGCAGGAGGTCGACCTCCTCCACCTCGAGCACGTCCGGCACCGAGCGGAGCGCGTCCACCACCGCGGGCAGCTCGACGTGGGTGACGCCGGGCGCGTCGAGGTAGACGTGCTGCTGATCCACCTCGGAGGCCATGAGGTAGATGCCGCGCGTCGAGAGGGCGCCGAGGATGTCCTGGGCCACGCCGATGCGGTCGCGGAAGCGGACGACGAAGCGCATGGGGTTGGATGTTACGCCCCTCGGCCCCGCTGTCATCAGAACGGCACGGTAAGCGGCCGGCGACGACGATTGCGCAAGTCCACATTGCGACTGCCGTTCTGCGTCATGCGTGCTGAAAAGGGTACATCGTAACGAATACGTTACGATTCGGACAAGACCGTTTCGTCACGGCTGGTTGCGCTTCAGCGGCCGTCTCAGCCCGTCGCCGCCGTACTGAATCAGTGACAGCGGGGGCGGCCACCCCTCCGGTTTCCTCAGTCATTCCGCGTCCGACCGCGACGAACGGCCTGGCATCGTCGTTGCGAAAGAAGTGCGCGCATCCGCGCACGTTCCTCCACCGAGCCCGCCGTCCACACTTGCCCCGGATACCCGATGGAGCAACTCCTCCAGCAGCTCGTCAATGGCCTCGCGGTGGGCAGCATCTACGCCCTCATCGCGCTCGGCTACACCATGGTCTACGGCGTGCTGCGCCTCATCAACTTCGCGCACGGCGACCTCTTCACCTACGGCGCCTACCTCGGCCTGACGCTCCTCACCTCGCTCGGCCTGGGCGACCGGATGGGCGTGCTGGGGGGCCTGGCCCTCCTGGCGCTCATGGTGATGGGGCTCGTGGCGGTGGTGGGCGTGGTGCTGGAGCGGGCCGCCTACCGGCCGCTGCAGCGCTCGCCCCGCCTGTCGGCGGTGGTCTCGGCGCTGGGCGCGTCGATCTTCCTGCAGAACGCGCTCATGCTCCTCTACGGGGCGCGCTACCAGGTCTACCCGGACGTGCTGCCGCAGACCGCGGTCGACATCGCCGGCGTCCCGGTGCCGCTGGTGCGGCTCGCGGTGGTGGGCGTCTCGCTCGCCATGATGGCGGTGCTGTACCTCTTCGTGCAGAAGACCAAGGTGGGCACGGCCATCCGCGCCGCCGCCATCGACCAGGGGGCGGCCCGGCTCATGGGCATCGACGTCAACCGCGTCGTCCAGCTGGTCTTCGTGGTCGGCCCGGCGCTGGGCGGCGCGGCCGGCCTGCTCGTCGGCCTCTACTACGGCCAGATCTCCTTCACCATGGGCTGGACCTACGGGATGAAGGCCTTCACCGCCGCCATCCTCGGCGGCATCGGCAACATCCCCGGCGCCATGGTGGGCGGCCTCGTCCTCGGCGTCGTCGAGGCGCTGGGCGCCGGCTACGTCTCGCTCGCCTGGAAGGACGCCCTCGCCTTCGTGGTGCTCATCCTCATCCTCATCGTGCGCCCGTCCGGCCTGCTCGGCGAGCGCGTGGCCGAGAAGGTCTGACGCATGTCCAAGCGCCTCCTCGCCGGCTACGCCCTCGGCGCCGTGGCCCTCGCGCTCGCCCCGCGGTTCCTCGACGCCTACCAGGTCGACGTCCTCAACAGCGCCGGCCTCTACGTCCTGCTCGCGCTCTCGCTCAACCTCATCCTCGGCGACGCCGGCCTCTTCAACATGGGCCACGCCGCCTTCTACGCGGTGGGCGCCTACACGGCCGCCATCCTCAACACCCGCTTCGAAGTCCCCATCCTCTGGGCGCTGCCGGCGAGCGGCGCGGTGGCCGCCCTCTTCGCCGTGCTGGTGGCCCGCCCCGTCATCCACCTGCGCGGCGACTACCTGCTCGTCGTGACCATCGGCCTCGGCGAGATCGTGCGCATCGCGCTCGTCAACGACGTGGGCGGCTACACCGGCGGCTCGAACGGCATCTTCGGCATCGCCCGGCCGGAGCTCTTCGGCGCGAAGATCCGCAAGCCGCAGGAGTTCCTCTTCCTCATCTGGGGCTTCGTCGCCCTCACCGTCTTCCTCTTCCACCGCCTCGAGCGGTCCCGCTTCGGCCGCGCCCTCACCTACCTGCGCGAGGACCCGGTGGCCGCCGAGGGCTCGGGCATCGACACCGCCCGCTACCGGCTCCTCGCCTTCGGGCTCGGCGCCGCCTGGGCCGGCATGGCCGGGACCCTCTACGCCTCCAAGATGACCATCATCTCGCCCGAGTCCTTCTCCTTCTGGGAGTCGGTGCAGCTCTTCCTCATGGTCATCCTCGGCGGCTCCGGCTCCATCCCGGGCGTCATCATCGGCGCCACCATCGTCGTCGTCATGCCCGAGATCTTCCGCGACCTGGCGAGCGCCCGGATGCTCTTCTTCGGCCTCGTCATGATGGTGATGATGATCATCCGGCCCCAGGGGCTCCTGCCGGTGCGCGGGCTGCGCTTCCGCAAGGCCCACCTCGCCGCGCCGCCGCCCGCCCCGGCCGCGTCGCCCGCCCAGGCGGAGGTGTCCCCGTGAGCGCCCTCCTCGAGCTGCGCCACGTCACCCGCACCTTCGGCGGCCTCACCGCCGTGGGCGACGTCTCCTTCGACGTGGAGCAGGGCTCCGTCGTCGGCCTCATCGGCCCGAACGGCGCCGGCAAGACCACGACGTTCAACCTCATCACCGGCAACTACAAGGTCTCGAGGGGCACCATCGCCTTCGAGGGGCGCCCCATCGCCAACCGGCGCACCAACCGCATCGTGCGGCTCGGCATCGCCCGCACCTTCCAGAACATCCGGCTCTTCCAGCAGCTCACCGCGGTGGAGAACGTCCTGGCCGGCCGCCACTGCCGCACCGGCGCCGGGCTCGTGGCCTCGCTCCTCTGGCCGCCCTGGCAGGTGCGGGAGGAGCGGGCCGCGGTGGCCCGCGCCCGCGCCGAGCTCGAGTTCGTCGGCCTCGGCGGCCGCGCCCTCGACCTCGCCAAGAACCTCGCCTACGGCGACCAGCGCCGCCTGGAGATCGCCCGCGCCCTGGCGGCCGACCCGAAGCTCCTCGTCCTCGACGAGCCGGCCGGGGGCATGAACGAGCACGAGACCGACGAGCTGGTCGGCCTCATCGGCCGCATCCGCGCCCGCGGCGTCACCGTCCTCCTCATCGAGCACGACATGAGCCTCGTGATGCGCGCCTGCGAGAAGATCGTGGTCCTGGTCTACGGCGAGAAGGTGGCCGAGGGGCCGCCGGAGGCCATCCAGCGGGATCCCAGGGTCATCGAGGCCTACCTCGGCACCGAGGAGGGCGTGGCGTGAGCGCCCCCTTCCTCCAGGTCCGCGGCCTCAAGGTCGCCTACGGCAACGTCGAGGCCCTCCACGGCATCGACCTCGAGGTCCGCCAGGGCGAGATCGTCACCATCCTCGGCGCCAACGGCGCCGGCAAGACGACCACGCTGCAGACCATCTCCGGCCTGCTCCGCCCGTCCGGCGGCGAGATCCTCTTCGAGGGGCAGCCGGCCCACCAGGCCAAGGCCCACCAGCTGGTCCGGAAGGGGATCGCCCAGTCCCCCGAGGGGCGCCGCATCTTCGGCACCCTCACGGTCAAGGAGAACCTCGACCTCGGCGCCTTCACGCGCATCGACGCGGCCGGCATCGCCGAGTCGCGGGCCTGGATCTACTCGCTCTTCCCGGTGCTGGCGCAGCGCAAGGACCAGCTGGCCGGCACCCTCTCCGGCGGCGAGCAGCAGATGCTGGCCATCGGCCGGGCGCTCATGGCGAAGCCGCGCCTCCTCCTGCTCGACGAGCCCTCCCTGGGGCTCGCGCCGCTGCTGGTGCGCGCCATCTTCCAGGTCATCCGCCAGATCAACGCCGAGGGCGGCGTCACGGTCCTGCTCGTCGAGCAGAACGCCCGCGCCGCCCTGAAGCTCGCCCACCGCGGCTACGTCATGGAGGTCGGCAAGATCGTCCACGAGGGGCCGGCCGCCGAGCTCGCCGCCGACCCGAAGGTCCTGAACGCCTACCTCGGCGGCAAGAAGGCCGCCGAGGCGGGCGCCGCACCAGGGGGAACCTGAGCCATGCCTCGCCTCTCCGATCCTCGCTTCGCGCCCGACTGCCACATCTTCTTCGACGGCGACGCCGTGCCGGCCCGCGCCGGGGAGAGCGTCACCTCGGCGCTCCTCGCCGCCGGCAAGAGCCTCGTCTCGCGCAGCGCCAAGTACCACCGGCCGCGCGGCCCCTTCTGCCTCGCCTCCTCCTGCGCCGGCTGCCTGGTGCGCGTGGACGGCGCGCCCAACGTGCGCGCCTGCGAGACCCCCTGCCGCGACGGGCTGCGGGTCGAGACGCAGAACGCGGTGGGCGGCGCGGCCCACGACCTGCTCGGCGTCATCGACCTGCTCGCGCCGGGCGGCGTCGATCACCACCGCATGGCCACCTGGAGCCAGCTCGCCAACAGGGTGGCGGTGAGCGCCTCGCGCCAGCTCACCGGCCTCGGCCTCCTCCCGGCCGCGGCGCCCGCCCCGGCCCCGGCGGCCACCGAGGAGCGGTTCGACGCGCTGGTGGTGGGGGCCGGCCCGGCCGGCCTGGGCGCCGCCGAGGCGCTGGCCCGCGCCGGCCTGAAGGTGCTGGTGGCCGAGCAGGAGCGCGCCGCCGGCGGCCGGCTCCGCTGCCGCCTCGACCTCCCCGGCGACCCACCCCTCGGCTGGATCGGCGACGTCGAGGCGGCCCTGCGCGCCGCCGGCGGCGAGGTGGCGCTCCGCGCCGCCGCCATCGGCCTGTGGCGGGACGGCGCCGACGTGCTCACGGCGCTCACGCCCCGCGGCGACTCGACGGCCGCGGTGCGGGTGGTGCGCGCGCCCCGCGTGGTGCTGGCGAGCGGCGGCTGGGCCCAGCCGGCCCTCTTCGCCGGCAAC
>DASTGK010000507.1:0-3502 GCA_035719085.1 Anaeromyxobacteraceae bacterium | reverse complement strand
CGGCGCGTAGCGGTCCACCTCGGCCGTGAGCCGGCCGAGCGCCGACTCGGCCGCCTGGAGCGCCGCCTGCGCCGGGGCCTTGGCCGGATCGGTGCAGGCGACGAGGGCCAGCGTGGCGAGGAGGGCGAGGGTGCGGTTCATGGCGGTCTCCGGTCAGCGGGGCTGCGGCCGCCACCAGGCGAGCCGGGCGCCGTCGTAGAGCACGTGAAAGGGCTCGCAGTAGCCGGCGGCCCGGGCGTGGACGAGCACGAGGCCGAGCGCCCCGGCGTCGGCCCCGTCGTCGGCCAGCTCGCGGAGCCGCTCGCCCCCGGGGCCGCGGGCCAGCAGGCCGGGGTCCGGCCGCTCGGTGTTGGCCTGGACGTCGCCCGGCGGGCCGCAGACCGCGCCTGACCCTGCGCCGGAGGGGAGGCGCAGGGCCAGGACGCGGGAGCGGTCCGTCACCGGACCCTCGACCACCACCAGCACGAAGGCGGGCCCGTCGACGCCGAGGAGCGCCACGTCGGCCCGGCCGTCGTAGGTGAAGTCGGCGGTGCGCGCCTCGCCGAGCCGCCAGCTCGCCTGGGGGAACTGGCGGGCGGCGAGGCGCGCCGCGATGGCGACCGGCGTCTCGGGCGCGGCGGCGGGCGCCGGGGCGCCCGGCGTGGCGGCGAGGGCGACGAGCGCGGCGATGGTGAGGAGCGCGGTCATGCGGTCGTTCCCTCACTGCACCCGGAGGATGCCCCAGAGGCCGTGGGTGTTGCCGAAGCTGGCCTGGTCCCGGAACAGGTAGTCGCCCTTCACCTTGTTCACGCCCCCCGCGCTCGGCAAGACGAAGTCGAAGTGCGTGGCCGGCAGGATGCTGTCCTGGCCGCCGTAGTACTGGGAGAGCGGGTTGAAGCCGAGGGCGCGCGACCCGACCTCGAAGGCGCCGCCGGTGCCGGTCAGGGAGGGGAAGAACCCGGTCGGCCGGCAGTTGCCCGGGAGGCCGAGGTAGCTCGAGCCGGGGCAGGTGTAGGGGGCGCGCTGCCAGACGTGCCCGTGCAGGTTGAAGACGCTGCCGCGGGCGTGGCCGGCCGGCACGAGCAGGTGGAGCCGGAAGGGCTGGCCGGCCAGCGCCGTGAAGACCGCCGTCGAGGGGTCCTCGCCCCCCGCCGAGGCGAGGCCGTTCGAGTAGGCCTCATGGGCGTTGGGGATGGACGCCATGTCCGGGCCGGCGCCGCCGCCGCCGTGGCCGCCGTTGAAGGGGACGTTGGGGGCGAGGCCGAAGCGGTACCAGAGCGGCTCGGCGCCGTAGTTGAGGCCGATCTGGCCCGAGTCCTCGGCGTCCTCGGTGATGACGCCCTCGGCGGCGATCCCCTCCACCGGGGCGCCGTCGCCGGCGTAGCGGAGCGAGAGGCCGGGCTGCACCACCGCCACGAAGTCGCGGGCCGGCGGCGAGGCGGAGGTGATGGTGGCCGAGGTGCGGGTGCGGCGCAGGAAGCCGAGCGACATGCTGCGCTGGTGGTCGGTGACGAGGTCGTTCTCGGTCCAGGTGGAGCCGGCCGGCATGATGGAGAGCGCGCCCACCAGCCCCTTCTGCCCCTGCTTGATCGGGTCGGCCGGCATCAGGTTGGCGCCGCCCAGCTCGACCGGCGTGGCGACCACGGTGAAGCCGCCGCCGCCGCCCGGCGCCAGGCTCAGGTCGCCCGCGTACCACTGGTAGCGGACGACGCCGCCGGGCGCGCCGAGCACCAGCGACGGGTCGTTCAGGCCGACGGCCAGGCCGTCGCTGCGGGCCGCGTCGCTCGCCACCAGGCCGGGGTGGAGACCGACCAGGCTGGAGGGGCGGACCAGGTTGTCGTTGAAGGTGGTGACACCGAGCGGGTCGTTGGTGTCGCGCGGCACGAGCAGGCTCATCTGCGTGAAGGTGCCGAGGTCGGGCGCCAGCGCCGGGAGCCGGTTGCGCAGCGTGACGGCGATGCACTCGCCCGCCGCGGCCCGGAGGATGATCGGCTCCACCGGCGCGCCGGCGGCGAGCGCCACGCGGCAGCCGGGCAGCGTCGGGTCGACCGTGATCTTGCCGGTCTTGCCCACCTTCTGGCAGGCCGGGTCGCCCAGGGTGCGGGGGACGAGGTCGCTCGTCATCACGTAGAGCATGGCCGTCGGATCGTGGAGCGGCCCCTGCTTGCCGTTCGAGAGGATGGTGGGGCGCGCGTTGTAGACGAGCGTGCCGCCGGCCGGGTCGAGCGGCCCGCCGACGTGCATGGTGGCGGAGTTGGACGCGTCCGCCGGGACGATGCGCGCGCCGGTGAAGTTGGGGAGGACGTCGTTGGCGAGGACGGCGCTCACGTCGTAGGCGCGGACCGGCGCCGCCGTGGGGCAGACCCCGTTGAACTGCGAGAGGTTGGTGAGGCGCAGCGGCACGGCGCTGTTGGGCAGCGCGAAGAGGGCCGGCTGGGCGCTGCCGTACATGCGCAGGATGCCCCAGGCGCCGCTCCACCAGCCCTGGAAGGAGGCGTCGGTGGAGTAGACGTGATCGGCGCGGGTGCCGCCGGTCATGAGCGGCATGGCCGGGGAGGCGAAGGTGAACTGCTCCGAGATGCCGGCCTGCTGCGCGTTGCGCCAGCCGGAGGTGGGGCTGAAGCCGAAGCCCGAGCCGCCCTGCAGCCACTTCACGCCGCCGATGGTGGCGTTGTGCGTCTCCTCGTCGCCGCCCGCCTGGATCTTCACGCGGATCCGGTCGCCGAAGTAGGTGCGCAGCATCGGCGTGAAGGGGTCGCCGGCGGTGACGCCGCCCGCGTTGATGGGGGGCGGGAAGATGGTGCCGGCGATGCTCGCACCGGCGGCCGGCTGGACGTTCATGGCCGCCACCTTGCGGTCGGTGCGGCTCTGCAGCGAGAGGGCCAGGTCGCCGGCGGGGCCGTCGGCCTGCGAGCCGGGCTTGCCGTCGGGGCCGAGCCTCAGCGGATCGAGGACGCGCAGCGCCACCGGCTCGTTGCGGTAGTTGACGACGAACATGCCCGGGTCGTCGGCGGCGATCGCCTCCGGGCAGGGGCGCGGCACGCCGCCCGGGCAGTCGGCGGCGATGACGAGCAGGTCGGGGAGCGTGGTGGCCACGCTCAGCGGGTTGGCGGCGAGCGCGATGTCGCCCTTGTTGGAGGGGTTGATGGCCTGGCGGAAGGTGGTGCTGCTCACTGGCTGCGCGCCGGACGAGCCGCCGAACTGGCCCACGCCGACGTAGGCGCCCGGCAGGTAGGCGTGCTGGAAGTCGCTGTACTCCAGGTAGAACTCGCGGAAGCTGTCGTTCTGGCCGTCGCCGTCGAGGTCGCCGGTGAGGATGCCGGCCTGCCAGCTGGTGGGGCCGCCGTCCTGGCGGGTGGCCGGGTCGTAGAGCCTCTGGCCGGTCTCGTTGTGGACCCAGGTCGAGCCGGGCGGCTCGACCAGCACGGTGGCGTAGAGGCCGATCTGCTGGTGGGTCGAGGGGCCGAAGTGGTCGTGGGTGAAGATGATCCCCAGGCCGCGGTGGACGCCGGCCACGTTGACC
>DASTGK010000506.1:0-6372 GCA_035719085.1 Anaeromyxobacteraceae bacterium | reverse complement strand
GCGGGCCTGGAAGAAGCGCGCCAGCGCCAGCTCCGACTGGACCGGGATCTCGGTGAAGCGGATGTGGGCGCCGAACTTCTCGCCGTCGCGCGAGACGCGCACCACCTCGCCGCGCGCCTCGATCTCCACGTCGTGGCCCGGCACGATGAAGCGCACCTCGACGCGCGCCCCGGCCGGCGGGTGGCCGCCGGCGAAGTAGACCCCGCCGATGGCGAGGTTCCCCTCCTTCTCCTCGAAGGAGCCGCCGAGCGCGGGCTCCCGCACCAGGAACTTGAACGGGACCCGCTGGCTGTCACGGCGATCGTCGCTGGTCGGCGGCATGCTCCCTCTCCCTCCCTCGACGGTAGCAACGCCGCCGCCGCGCTTCAACGCGCCGCGCGGGGGATGAAGGCGGCCAGCAGCCGCTCGATCCGCTCCGCCGCCTGCCCGGCCACCCGCTGCACCTCCTCATGGGAGAGCCGGGTGCCGCCCAACCCGGCCGCCGGGTTGGTCACGAGCGAGAGGCCGGCCACCGGCACCCCCTGGTGGCGGGCGGCGATCACCTCGGGCACCGTCGACATGCCGACCAGGTCGGCCCCCATGGCGCGCAGCATCCGGATCTCGGCCGGCGTCTCGTAGGAGGGGCCGAGGACGCAGGCGTAGACCCCCTGGCGCAGCGCCACGCCGGTCTCGCGCGCCGCCTCGTCGAGCAGGGCGCCGAGCCGGGCGTCGTAGGCCTCCGACAGGTCGGGGAAGCGCGGGCCCACCTTGTCGTCGTTCTCGCCGACGAGCGGGTTCTGGCCCGACAGGTTGAGGTGGTCGGTGATCCTGACGAGGTCGCCCGGACCGTACTCCGGGTTGATGCCGCCGGCCGCGTTGGTGACGACGAGGGCGCGGATGCCGAGGCCGCAGAGGACGCGGGCGCCGAAGGCCACCTCGGCGGCCGGGTGGCCCTCGTAGCCGTGGACGCGCCCCTGCATCGCCGCCACCGTCACCGGCCCCTCGGGCGACGGCAGCTCGCCCACCACCAGCCGCCCGGCGTGGCCGGCCACGCGCGAGGGCGGGAAGCTCGGGATGTCGTCGTAGGGGACGGCGGCGGCCCCCTGCAGCCGGTCGGCGAAGGCGCCGAGCCCCGAGCCGAGGATGACGCCCACGGCCGGCGGGCCGTCGGTCTGGCCGCGCACCCAGGCGGTGGCGTAGTCGAGGCGGGTCTTCAGGTCGGCGTGCTTGGTCATGGCTCGGCGATCCGTTCGAGGACGAGCGGCGGCGGCGCGGCGGGCCCCTGCCCGACACGGTAGGCGGCCAGGATCCGGGCGGCCACCCGATCCTGGGGCTCGCCCCCGGCGTTGCGGTGGACGTGGCACAGCGGCTCGCCCGCCTGGACCCGGTCGCCCACCTTCCGGTCGAGCACGATCCCCACGGCCGGGTCGACCCGGTCCTCGACGCGGGTCCGTCCGGCGCCGAGCGCCATGGCGGCGAGGCCGATCGCCTCGGCGTCGATCGCCTCGACGACGCCGGCGGCGGGGGCGGCGACGGGGAGCACCTGGGCGGCCCTGGGCAGCCGGCCCGGGTCGTCGACGGCGGCCGGGTCGCCCCCCTGCGCCTCGACGATCCGGCGCAGCGTGGCGAGGCCGCGCCCGTCGGCGATGGCCGCCTCGACGGCGCGGCGGGCCGCGGGCAGGTCGGGGGCGAGCCGGGCGAGCAGCAGCATCTCGGCGGTGAGCGCCACGGTCAGCTCGCGCAGGTCGGCGGGGCCGCCGCCGCGCAGCAGCGCGATCGACTCCTCCACCTCGAGCGCGTTCCCCACGGCGCAGCCGAGCGGCTGGTCCATGGCGGTGAGCAGGGCGGTGACCCGCTTGCCGAAGCCGCGCCCGATGCCGGCCAGCGTCTCGGCCAGCCGCCGCGCCTCGGGGAGCGTCTTCATGAAGGCGCCGCGCCCCACCTTCACGTCGAGCACCAGCGCGTCGATCCCCTCGGCCAGCTTCTTCGACATGATCGACCCGGCGATGAGCGGGATCGACTCGACCGTGGCCGTGACGTCGCGCAGCGCGTAGAGCTTCCTGTCGGCCGGGGCGATGCGGGCCGTCTGGCCGGCCAGCGCCAGGCCGAGGTCGCGCACCAGCTCGACGAACCGCTCCACCGGCAGGTCGGTGCGGAAGCCGGGGATGGCCTCCAGCTTGTCGAGCGTGCCGCCGGTGTGGCCGAGGCCGCGCCCCGAGACCATGGGCACCTTGACGCCGCAGGCGGCGGCGAGCGGCGCGAGCGGCAGGGAGACCTTGTCGCCCACGCCGCCGGTGGAGTGCTTGTCCACCTTGGCGCCGGGGATGGCCGAGAGGTCGAGCACGTCGCCGGAGCGGAGCATGGCGCCGGTGAGCGCCTCCACCTCGCCGGCGTCCATGCCGCGGAAGAAGACCGCCATGCAGAAGGCGGCCAGCTGGTAGTCGGGGATCTCGCCGCGGGTGTAGCCGTCGACGAGCGCGGCGATCTCGCCGGCCTCGAGCCGGCCCCCGTCGCGCTTGCGGTGGATGAGCTCGTAGGCGCGCACGCCGCTCCCTGCCGGTGCCGGCCGCCCCTCCCGCGGTCCGGGGGCGCGCCGGGGGCGCGTCCGGCGCGAATCCTACGACAGCTTCGCCATCAGCTCGTCGTCGATCTCGAAGTTGGCGTGGACGCTCTGCACGTCGTCCAGCTCGTCGAGCAGGTCCATGAGCTTCAGCATCGACCGCGCCTTGTCCGGGTCGGTGAGCTTGACCGTGTCCTTGGGGACGAAGGCCAGCTTGCGCTCGCCGAGCTTGAGCTGGCGCGCCTCGAGCGCCGCCGCCACGGCGTGCAGGTCGTTGGGGTGGGTGCGGACCTCGAAGCCGTCGGCCCCGGCCGGGACCACGTCCTCGGCGCCCCCCTCGATGGCCGCCTCGACCACCGCCTCCTCGGCCGGGCCCGGCTTCACCTCGATGACGCCGCGCTTCTCGAAGTTCCAGGCCACCGCCCCCACCGCCGCCAGGTTGCCGCCGTTCTTGTCGAAGGTGGAGCGCACGTCGCCGGCGGTGCGGTTCTTGTTGTCGGTGAGGCACTCCACGATCATGGCCACGCCGCCGGGGCCGTAGCCCTCGTAGACCGCCTCCTCGTAGCTCACGCCCTCGAGCTCGCCCGTGCCCTTCTTGACGGCGCGGGTGATGCTGTCGCCGGGCATGTTGGCCGCCTTGGCGGCGTCGAGCACGGTGCGCAGCCGGGCGTTGCCGGCCGGGTCGCCGCCGCCGACGCGGGCGGCCACCGTGATCTCCCGGATGAGCTTGGAGAAGAGCTTGCCCTTGGTGGCGCCGAGCGCCTCCTTCTGGCGCTTGATCTTGGACCAGCGGTTGTGGCCGGACACGGGCGGCCTCCTACCAGATGATCGAGTCGACGAGCTCGTCGACCATGTCCCCGAGCCGCTCGATGCCGTGCGACTTGGAGAGGAAGCCGTCGGCGCCCGCCTGCTCGGCGATCTCCTGCAGCTCCTCGTCGGGCTTGGAGCTGAAGAGCACGATGGGGATGCGCTCGGTGTGGAAGTCCTGCTTCAGGACGCGGACGATGTCCTTGCCCGAGATGTCCGGCATCATGAGGTCGGTGAGGATCACCTCGGGCTGGAACGAGTCGAGCGCCTGCTGGAACTCGATCAGGTTGGAGGCGACGGCCACCTCGTAGCCCCGCTCCTCGAGGACGGCCTTCTCCATCTCGAGCGTGATGACCGAGTCGTCGAGCAGGAGGATCTTCTTCTTGGCCATGGTCGTCCTTCGCCTCCCCTAGAGCGCCGCCAGGGCGTACTCCGCCGCGCGGGCGAAGGCGGCGCCGTCCTCGGGGATGTCGGGATAGTACCCCAGGAACGCCTGCCGCTTGCCCTGGGGCAGCCGCTTGTGGGCCTCGATGGCGTTCCGGTAGGCGAGCCGGGCCCGCTGCGGATCGCGCTGCGCCTCGCGGCAGCGCCCCAGCCAGTAGTGGGCGAGCGCCAGGTCCGGGTCGAGGAAGAGGGCGCGCGAGAGCTCGAGCGAGGCCCCCTCGACGTCGGACTCCGAGAGCAGGTGGATGCCGAAGAAGAGGTGAGCCTCGGCGCTGAGCGGCTCGAAGGCCAGCGCCGCCTTGTAGCAGGCGGTGGCCCGGTCGGGCTGGCGCAGCACGCCGTAGAGGTTGGCGAGCGTGAGCCGCACCGACAGGTCCTCGCCCCCCTGCTCCAGGTGGCGCTCGAGCAGCTCGCGGGCCGCGCCGAACCGCCCCTCGGCGAAGAGCGCCACGGCGCCGTCGAGGAACTCCTGGGGGGCGAGCCGCTCCGAGGGCGGCACCAGGCGCGGCACCGGCGTCGGGTTGGGCAGCGGCGGGCGGGCCGAGGGGCGCGGCGGCACCGGCAGGCCGAGGTGGCGCACCGGCGGCGGCGACGAGGGCACGGCCTGGGACGGCCGCGGCGGCGGGGGCGGCGGGCGGGCCCCGGACTCCGGCTTGCGGTAGAGGAAGGCGCCGGCCACCTCGGTCAGCTCGAAGCCGTCGAAGAGCCGGAAGAGCGACTCGGAGTAGCCGAGGAAGAGGTAGCCGCCCGGCACCAGCACCCGCAGGAAGTGCTCCAGCACCCGCTGCGTGGTGGGGGTGTCGAAGTAGATGATGACGTTGCGGCAGAAGATGACGTCCCAGCCGCCGGCCGCCGGCGACGGGAAGGCGCTGGAGGCGAGGTTGTGCGTGCGGATGGCGGTGATGAGCCGGCGCAGCGAGGCGCGGACGCGCCAGGCGTCCCCCTCGCGGTCGAAGTGGCCCTGCAGGAGCGGCTGCGGGATGTCGCGCACCCGCCGCGCCTCGTAGAGGCCGCGCGCCGCGAAGGCCACCGCCTCGGGGTTGACGTCGGTGGCGAGCAGCTCCAGCTCGCCCGGCGCCAGCCCGGCCTCGGCGCAGCACATGGCGATGGAGTAGGGCTCCTCGCCGGTGGCGCAGCCGGCCGACCAGGCGCGCACCGGCGTGCCGTCCTTGCGGCCGTGCTCGGCCAGGCCGGGCAGGAGCGCCCGCAGCGCCTGGAACTGGCGCTCGTCGCGGAAGAAGCTGGTCTTGCCGACGGTGACGAGCGGCAGGAGCTGCCGCATCTCCTCGTCGCCGCGCTCCGAGGCGAGGAGCGCCAGGTAGGCGGCGACGTCCGGCGCGGTCGGGCCCAGCGCCTCGAGCCGGGCGGCGAGCGCGATCTTGAGCGCCGAGAAGCTGTCCTGGCGCACGTGCAGCCCCACCCGCTCCTTGAGGAGCGCGGCGAGCTCGGCGAGGAGCTCGGGCGAGGCGGCGATCACCGGGTCAGCTCCACCAGGGCGCGGGGGATGTCGTCGAGCGGCAGCACCCGGTCGACGCAGCCGAGGTCGATGGCCGCCTTGGGCATGCCGAAGACGGCGCTCGTCGCCTCGTCCTGCGCCAAGGTGTGGGCCCCGGCCTCCTTGAGCGTCTTCATCCCCAGGGCGCCGTCGCGCCCCATGCCGGTGAGGATGACGCCGCAGGCGCGCCCGGCGTAGCTGCGCGCCGCCGAGACGAAGAGCGGGGTGACCGACGGCTTGAAGGTGTCGACCGGCGCGGTGTCGGAGAGGCGGGCCACCCCCTCGCCGACCACCAGGTGCCGGCCGCTCGGGGCGAGCAGCGCCACGCCCGGCCGCAGCGCGTCGCCGTCGCGCGCCTCGCGCACCTCGAGGCGCGCCTCCTGCTGCAGCCAGCCGGCCAGCCCCTCGGTGAAGCCGTCGGCGATGTGCTGCACGATGGCGATGGGCGCGCGGAAGCTGGCGGGCAGCGCCTTGAGCAGCGCGGCGAGCGCCCGCGGGCCGCCGAGCGAGGCGCCGATGACCACCAGCTCGGTGCGGCTGCCGTGGAGCGGCGCCACCGCCCGCTGGGCCCGCAGGCCGCGCAGGTGGCGGATCACCTTCACGCCGGCGAGGAGCCGCAGCCGGGAGCGGATCTGCGCCCCGTACTCGTCGAGGTTGGCCGAGGCCGAGGGCTTCTCGACGATGTCGAGGGCGCCGAGCGAGAGGGCCTTGAAGCCGACCACCTCGGCCCGGTTGGCGGTCAGCACCAGGATGGGCGTGGGCGTGTCCGCCATGATCCGCGCGATGCCCGAGAAGCCGTCGGCGTCGGGCATGTTGAGGTCCATGGTGATGACGTCCGGCTTGAGCGTGCGCGCCAGCGCCGCCGCCGCGTTGCCGTCGGCCGCCACCGCCACCACGTCGAACCCCGGATCGGCCGCGATGACGCGCGACAGGAGCTCCCGGAAGAGCTCCGAGTCGTCGGCGACCAGCACGCGGATGGGCCGGTCGCCGCCGGTCACGGCGTCACCCCGCAGAGCCGCTCCAGCACCGCCGCCAGGGCCTCGGCCTCGAGCTCGCCCTTCACCATGTAGGCGTCGGCGCCGGCGTC
>DASTGK010000505.1:0-4076 GCA_035719085.1 Anaeromyxobacteraceae bacterium | reverse complement strand
CTCGCCTTGCGCTCGAAGGCGGCCAGCCGGAAGTCGCGGACGAGGAGCCGCAGCAGCGTGGCGAGGAGGAAGTAGGCGGCGACGACCGCCTCGGGTGGCGGCGGCGTCGGCAGCCGGCGCGCGGCCGGGAGGCCGGCGGCGCCGAGGAGGATGGCCCCCAGGCTGAAGAGCAGGAACCACATGCCGTGCCCGGCCTCCGGTGTGCGGGACGCCCGAGGGTAGCAGGCCGCCGCACCGCCGGTGAGGGGCCAGGGTGGGCGCGTGTGGGCCCAGGTCCGAACCCGAACCCGAACCCGAACCCGTGACCCGTGACCCGTGACCCGTGACCCGTCAAGCCGGCTTTCGCGGGGCCGCGCGCGCCGGGGTCCTGGCCCGCGCCTCGAGGTGCTCCAGCACCAGGTCGCGGAAGGCGGTCACCTTGCGCGCCACGTGGCGCGCCGCCGGCGTCACGATGTGGAGCGTGCCGGCGGTCCGCTCGTAGCGCGGCACCACCCGCACCAGCGTGCCGGCCGCCACGTCCGGCTCGGCGACGAAGGCGGGGAGGAGCCCCAGGCCGGCGCCGGCGCGCACCGCGTCGCGCACGAAGAGCAGGTCGTCGGCGACGATCCGGCCGCGCCCCCCCAGCCCCGGCGCGCCGCGCGGCCCGGCCACGCGGAGCTTCTGCGGGCCGCTGCGGAAGACGACCCAGTCGTGCTCGGCCAGGTCGGCCTCGGTGCGGGGGGTCCCGCGCCGCGCCAGGTAGAGCGGCGAGGCGAAGACCTGCACGGTGATGGCCGCCGCCTTGCGCACGACGAGCGTCGAGTCCTCCAGCGACGAGGCGACGCGCAGCGCCACGTCGAACCCCTCGCCCACGAGGTCCACCACCCGGCCGGTGAGGTGCAGGTCGACCGTGACGGCGGGGTAACGGGTGGTGAAGCGGGTCACCACCTCGGCGAGGAAGAGGACGCCGAGGTCGACCGGCGCCGTCACCCGGAGCTCGCCCGAGGGCTGCTCCTCCCGCTCGGGCATGGCCACGAGCGCCGAGCGGACCGAGGCGAGCAGCGGCGTCAGCCGATCGTAGAGGGCGGTGCCGGCGGCGGTGAGCGAGACCTGGCGCGTGGTGCGGAAGACGAGCTGCACGCCGAGCGCCGCCTCGAGCCGGGCCACGCCGCGGCTCACCGAGGACTTGGGCATGCCCAGCTCGCGGGCCGCGGCCGAGAAGCGGCCGGCGCGGGCGACCGCCTCGAAGGTGGTGAGCAGGTTCAGATCCATCGTTCCTCCCGTGGAACGGAGTTGTGCGCCAGCGCAGATTGCGCCATCCGCGGAACGGGCGCAAATAGGCACCACACTTCGGGACGAACCGAACGAGCCGAAAGGAACCCCACATGAAGAAGCTGATCCTCGCCGCCGCCCTCCTGTCCCCCGCCCTGGCCCTCGCCGACGCCACCCCGTACAAGATCGACGGCGCCCACACCCACTCCTCGTTCACCGTCCGCCACCTGGTCATCTCCAACGTGCGCGGCGAGTTCGCCAAGACCGAGGGCGTGGTCGCCATCGACGACGCCGACCTCGCGAAGTCGAAGGTCGAGGCCACCATCGACGTCGCCTCGATCGACACCCGCGAGCCGAAGCGCGACGAGCACCTGAAGAGCGCCGACTTCTTCGACACGGCCAAGTTCCCCACCATGACCTTCAAGTCGACCAAGGTGGAGAAGGCGGGCGAGGGGAAGCTCAAGGTGACGGGCAACCTGACCCTCAAGGGCGTGACCAAGCCGGTGGTCCTCGACGTGCTCGGCCCGACCAAGGAGATCAAGGATCCCTGGGGCAACGTGAAGCGCGGCATCTCCGCCTCGACCAAGATCAACCGCAAGGAGTTCGGCATGACCTGGGGCGGCGTCATCGAGGCCGGCCCGGTGGTCGGCGACGAGGTGGCCATCGAGATCGAGGCCGAGCTGACCAAGGACGTGCCGGCCAAGAAGTAGGCGCGCCGCGGTTGGCGTTGCTGGGGCGGGTCGGCGCCGCGAGGTGCCGGTCCGCCCCTTCGCCGTTCCGGTATCCTTCACCACGCCGAGGAGGCCGCCACCATGTCCACCGCGCCCGCCACGACCCGCATGCCGGCCCTCTTCGTCGGCCACGGCTCCCCGATGAACGCCATCGAGGAGAACGAGTGGAGCCAGGCCTTCCGCCGCCTCGCGAGGCTCCTGCCGCGCCCCAGGGCCATCCTGGCCGTGTCGGCCCACTGGTACGAGCACGGCACCCGGACCACGGGCGGCCTCCACCCCGAGACCATCCACGACTTCGGCGGCTTCCCCGAGCCGCTCTACCGCGTGCAGTACCCGGCGCCGGGCGACCCGGCGCTGGCGGAGCGCGTCGCCACGCTGCTCGGCCCGAAGGCGAGCGTCAGCGACGAGTGGGGGCTCGACCACGGCACCTGGTCGGTGCTGGTCCACCTGCGGCCCGCGGCCGAGGTGCCGGTGGTGCAGCTGAGCCTCGACGCCCGGCTGCCGCCCGAGGGGCACCTCGCCCTCGGCCGGGCGCTCGCGCCGCTGCGCGACGAGGGGGTGCTGGTCATGGGGAGCGGCAACCTGGTCCACAACCTGCGCCACGCCTTCGGCGCGCTCCAGACCGGCCAGGCGGCGACGCCCGACTGGGCGGCCCGCTTCGACGAGGCGGCGGCCCAGGCCGTGGAGCGGCGCGACGAGGCCTGGCTCACCGGCGCCCTGCGCACCGACGACGGCCGCCGGGCGCACCCGACGCCCGACCACTACCTGCCGCTCCTCTACGTGATGGGCGCGGCCTCGGCCGGCGAGCCGGTGCGGTTCCCCGTCACCGGCTTCGACATGGCCTCGCTCTCGATGCGGGCCGTGCTCGTCGGGTAGGCTGGCGCCGCTACGGCACCACGCGCTGCACCCAGGTGCGCATGACCGGCCGATCCTCGATCTCGCGCGACACCGGCACGTCGTAGGCCGCCGCCTCCTCCACCCCGGCGCGCGGCGAGTAGAGCCGCCCCGGGTCGCCCACCAGCACCTCCACCCCGCGGGCCGCGAGGGCGCGGAACCAGGCGAGCGACCGCTCGGCGAGCGGCCTCTCGTAGAAGACGTCCCCCGCCACGACGAGGTCGAAGCCGTCGAGCGGCTCCCCGAGCAGGTCGGCGAGCCGCACCTCCACCTCGACGCCGCAGAGCGCGGCGTTCATGGGGATGACCACCTCGCAGAAGGGGGAGAGGTCGGTGGCGACCACCCGGGCCGCGCCGGCCCGCCGGGCGGCGATGCCGACGAGGCCGCTGCCCGAGGCGAAGTCGAGGACGCGCCGGCCGCGCACCGCCTCGGGGTGGTCGAGCAGGTGGCGCGCCAGCGCCTGGCCGCCCGCCCAGGGGAAGGCCCAGAACGGCGTCGCGTCCCAGCGCTCCAGCTCGGCGGCGGTGGCGTGCCAGAGCGGCGTGAGCGCGGTCGCCTGGTAGATGCTGAGCTCCGGGACGAGCGGCACCGGCGCCGGCCGGGTGCGGGCGCGGAGGAACTCGGCGAGCTCGGCCTGGGTCCGGCGCAGCCCGACGGCGCGCTCCTTCACCGCGCCGCCTTCTTCTGTCCGCCGCGCGGGAGGATCTTCTCCATGTCGTCCATCGTGGCGTTCATCTCGGCGATGGCGGCGTCGAACGGGGCGGAGGTGGTCATGTCCACGCCCGCCTCGCGGAGGAGCTCGATGGGGTACTTCGAGCCGCCGGAGCGCAGCATGTTCAGGTACGCGTCGCGCCGCTTCGTCGCGCCGCGCTTCGCCTCCTCCTCGATGGCGGTGGCGAGCGAGGTGGAGGCGACCATGCTCGTGGCGTACTGGTACACGTAGAAGTCGTAATAGAAGTGCGGCACCCCCGCCCACTCGGTCGCGACGAGGTCGTCCACGCGGCACACGCCCTGGTCGTGGCCGTAGTACTCGCGCGCGATCTTCAGATAGAGCGCCGAGAGGTTCTCGCCGGTGAGGGTCTCGCCGCGCTCCGCCATCTCGTGGATGGCGAGCTCGAACTCCGCGAACTGCGTCTGGCGGAAGAGCGTCGTGCGGAGCCTGTCGAGCCGCTGGCCGAGCAGGAAGAGCCGCGTCGGGTC
>DASTGK010000504.1:0-2128 GCA_035719085.1 Anaeromyxobacteraceae bacterium | reverse complement strand
TTCCACGCCCGCGCCGCCGAGGAGTCGGCCGGCCAGGCGCGGCGGCTCGCGGCCTTCGTCTCCACGCTGCCGCCCACCCGGGCGGCCGGCCCGCGCGGCTCCGGCTTCGCGGCGCGCAAGGGGCGGCTCGCGCCCCCGGCCGACGGCCCGGTCGCCGTCGGCTTCGGCAAGGTGGTCAACCCCAAGTTCAACACCGTCACCGTCCAGAACGGCGTGGACATCGAGGCCCCGATGGGCGCGCCGGTCCACGCCGTGGCGCCCGGGCGGGTGGTCCACGCCGGGTGGTTCAAGGGCTACGGCAACCTCGTCATCGTCGACCACGGCGACGGCTACCACACGCTCGTGGCCCACCTCGCCGCCATGCGCACCGCCATGGGCGAGGAGGTGGAGGCCGGGACCGTGCTCGGCACGGTGGGCGACTCCGGGTCGCTCAAGGGGCCGTACCTCTACTTCGAGCTGCGCGAGAAGGGGCGGCCGGTCGACCCGCGCCCCTGGCTCGCCCCCTGACGGGCGGCGCTCCGGGCGGCCGCCGGGGGGCCGAGGGCGGCCTCGGCGGGCGCTGCTCCGTACCCTCCGTCGCGCTAGACTCCCCGGATGCGCTCGAAGCTCGCGTCCCGCCTCCTCGTCGGCCTCCTCGTGGGGGTGGCCTTCTTCGCCGGCCTCTCCTTCGACCACGTCGCCCGGGCCGCCCGCCGGCCCGACACCTACCGGCCGCTCGACGTCTTCGCCGACGTCCTCTCGCACGTGGAGAACTCCTACGTCGAGGAGGTGGACGAGAAGGAGCTGGTCTACGGCGCCATCGACGGGCTGGTGGGGCGGCTCGACCCGCACTCGGTCTTCCTGCGCCCCGACGTCTTCAAGGCGCTGCGCGACGAGACCACCGGCGAGTTCGACGGGCTCGGCCTCGAGCTCACGGTGAAGGACGACAAGGTGACGGTGGTCTCGCCCATGGCCGACTCGCCGGGCGAGCGGGCCGGCGTCCAGCCGGGCGACCGGCTCGTCTCGGTGGACGGCGTGCCGACGCGCGACCTCTCGCTCGCCGAGGTGATCCGGCGGCTCAAGGGGGCGGCCGGCACCAAGGTGGTGCTGGAGCTCATGCGCGACGGCTTCGCCGCGCCGCAGAAGCTGACGCTGGTGCGCGACCGGATCCGGATGCAGAGCGTCGAGTGGCGCGTCCTCGACGCCCCGCGCCGCTACGCCTACGTGCGGGTGAAGGCCTTCCAGGAGCGGACCGACCGGGCGCTCAAGAAGGCGCTCGACGACGCGCGCGCAGCGCTCAAGGGGGAGCTGCGCGGCCTGGTGCTCGACCTGCGCAACGATCCGGGCGGCCTGCTCGACCAGGCGGTGCGGGTGAGCGACCTGTTCCTCGCCTCGGGCGTGATCGTCACCACCGAGGGGCGGGCCAAGCGGAACGTCGAGGTGGAGAAGGCCCACGAGAAGGACACCGAGCCCGGCTACCCGCTCATCGTCCTCGTCAACAAGGGGACGGCCAGCGCCAGCGAGATCGTGGCCGGGGCGCTGCAGGACCACCAGCGCGCCGTCATCATGGGCACGCAGACCTTCGGCAAGGGCTCGGTGCAGACCATCATCGAGCTCGAGGACGGCGCCGGGCTGAAGCTCACCGTGGCCCGCTACTACACGCCGCGCCACCGCTCCATCCAGGAGCTCGGCATCACGCCCGACGTGGTGGTGGCCGACGCGCCGCTGGCGGCGCGCGAGGACGGGCCGACCGAGCGCGACCTGAAGCGCCACCTCAAGAACGACACCGGCGAGAAGCCGCCCGCACCCCCGGTGCAGGGGCCGGGCGACGACTACCAGCTGCGCACCGCGCTCGACTACCTGAAGGCGGTCGACATCCTGAAGGCCGGCGGCGCCGAGCCGAAGCCGGGCAAGGGGATGGCCGACGGGGGGCGGTGATCTGCCCGCCTCACGGGCATGACGCGCCGCGTCCGAGCCGGGGCCCGATCGGGCATCATGCCGATTTTCCTCAGGCAAGACGCGGTGTTCGGCCGTTGACTTTCGCGTCTGGATCGGTAAAGTACGCGCGGCCTCGCGTTTGCTCTAGGAGCCGTGCGAGGCCACCCACTCAAAGGCACCACGGAAGGCGTCGCTCGCGGGGGCGGCGGCG
>DASTGK010000503.1:0-3916 GCA_035719085.1 Anaeromyxobacteraceae bacterium | reverse complement strand
ACCGCCCTCGGTGTGTCACGGACCACGCTCTGGCGCTGGATGCGGGAGCAGGGGCTCACCCGCTGACGAGCGGCGCGGCGTCCTGCCGCACCCCTGGCCGTCGGGCCCCTCCACCTCGAGCACGACGCTAGGTTTCACGGTGAAACCGCTTGTTGCAACACCAGCGGTCGCACCCCTCCTCTGGTCCCCCAACCTCCCGAGATCACGGGCACCCGGCCCTCGGCACGGCGCGCGCTAAGGGGAGGCTCGACTCCGAGCACCTCCGCCGCGCCGACCGTCCCGAGGGGGGACGCGAGGACGTCGGGGGCCACACGTCCCCGCCGCCGTGCGGCGCCGGGACACCCGAGGGAAGACCATGAAGAGACTCGTTCGCGTCCTCGCCGCGCTGGCGCTCGCGGCGGCCGCCGCGCCCGCGCTGGCCACCAACGGCATGCGCATGATCGGCTTCAGCCCGGTGCAGAACGGCATGGGCGGCGTCGGCGTCGGCGCCACGCTCGACGGCGGCACCGTCCTCACCAACCCGGCCGGCATGACCGAGCTCGACCGGCGGCTCGACATCGCGCTCACCTGGTTCCAGCCGACCGTGGACTACAAGGCCACCGCCGCGCAGCCCGGCTTCGGCTTCGTGACGACCGACGGCGCCAAGATGGACTCGAACCGGGGCGGCTCGCCCATCCCGAACGTCGGCCTGGTCCTCCCGCTCGGCAGCGGCTTCACGGCCGGCCTCGGCGCCTTCGGCGTGGGCGGCATGGGCGTCGACTACAAGAGCAACCTCTACAGCGGCGTCACGCTCACCTCGTACCAGAACCTGCGCGTCGCCCCGGCCATCGCCTACCAGGTGAACGACCTCTTCTCGGCCGGCCTGGCGGTGAACGCCATGTGGGCGCAGATGAAGTACGACGTGGCCAGCGGCTTCGGCCAGGTGCCGCACGACACGGCCAACTCGTTCGGCTACGGCGCCACCCTGGGCGTCAAGGTCACGCCCATGAAGGAGCTCACCTTCGGCGTCGCCTACGAGACCAAGAGCTCGTTCCAGGACTTCGAGTTCACCGTCCCGTCGCACCAGATCCAGACCTCCAGCGGCCCCGTCACCGTCCCGGGCGGCACCGACAAGCTCGCCTTCGACCAGCCGGCCGTCCTCTCCGGCGGCGTCGCCTGGCGCGCCATCCCGGCGCTGCTCCTCGCCGTCGACGTCCAGTGGATCAACTGGTCGGACGTGATGGGCAAGAACAAGCCCCAGTACACGAACGACACCAACCTGACCGGCGCCATGCCCTTCAACATGGGGTGGGACGACCAGGTGGTCTACAAGATCGGCGCCGAGTGGGCCGCCATGCCGGAGCTGAAGGTCCGCGCCGGCTACGACTACGGCAAGAAGCCGCTCAGCGCCGACCGCGCCTTCGAGAACATCGCCTTCCCGGCGGTCTCCGAGCACCACGTGACGCTGGGCCTCGGCTGGAGCGCCACCGACCGGCTGGCCATCAACGTGGCCGCCATGTACTCGCCCAAGGCGTCGCTCTCCGGCGCCAACCAGCAGCAGCAGGGGCTCGCCTCGTACGACTCGTCGATGTCGCAGTTCTCCCTCGACCTCGGGGCGGCCTGGCGCTTCTAGCCGAGCCCTCCACGCCCGGCGGCGCCGGGGCCCGCGCGGCCCGGCGCCGTCCACCGGTGGGCGCCCTCGCCGGCGCCCGGGGAGCCACGACCATGTCCACCCTCCGCAGCGCCGTCCTCACCCTCCTCCTCGCCGCCGGCACCGCCGGCGCCGCCGAGCCGACGCTCAAGCCCTTCGTCCTGGCGCAGCGCGGCCCGGGCGATCCGGCGGTCGCCGTGGCCCAGGTGAAGGAGAAGCTCGCCGCCGCCGGCTTCGAGCTCGCCGGGGCCTATGACCCCTACCCGGGCGCCACCGTGCTCGTCGTGACGAGCCCGGAGCTCAAGGCCGCCGCCGCCCAGACCCCGACCGGCGGCTTCGCGGCCGGCCAGCGGGCCACCATCACGCAGGTGGGCGACGAGGTGCAGGTCGCCTTCACCAACCCGCGCTACGTGCAGCACGCCTACCGGCTGAAGGGCGACCTCGGCCCGGTGGCCCAGAAGCTCGAGGCGGCGCTCGGCCGCCTCGAGGAGTTCGGCCCGAAGGACGGCAAGAGCGCCCGCGACCTCGCGGGCTACCACTACATGTTCGGCATGCCCTACTACGACGAGCCCTCCGAGATCGCGACGTTCGGCAGCCACGAGCAGGCGCTCGTGGTCGTCGAGAAGGGGCTGGCGGCGCGGCGCGGCGGCGCCTCCAAGGTCTACCGGATCGACGTGCCGGGCACCGACCAGACCGTCTTCGGCGTGTCGCTGACCGACGGCTGCGGCGCCGACGCCCACGTCATGAAGGAGATCGACTTCAAGCCGATCCGCTCCACCGGCCACCTGCCCTACGAGGTGCTGGTGGCGGGGAGCAAGGTGATCGCCCTGCACGCCAAGTTCCGGATCGCGGTCAACTTCCCCGACCTGGCGATGATGGGCGCCAACAGCTTCATGAACATCCGCTGCGCGCCGGACTCGATCGAGGACGCCCTGAAGCGCGTCGCCGGGACCAAGAGGTAGCCATGCGGCCCCTGCGCGAGGACGCCGCCAAGGCGGCGCGGGCGACCCGGGTGGTGAAGGCGCTGGCCCACCCGGACCGGCTGCGGATCGTGGCCATGCTCTGCGAGCAGGACGCCACCATCCCGGACCTCGCGGCCCGGCTCCGGCTGGCGCCCTCCACCGTGGCGCGCCAGCTCGTTCCGCTCCTGCGGCTCGGGCTGGTGGCCCCGGCCGGCGCCCCCGGCGCCCTCGCCTACCGGGTGGCCGAGCCGACCCTCCACGGGCTGGTGGCCTGCATGGAGGAGTGCGGGCGCTGAGGAACGGTCGAGGGGTGGCTGCGCGCCGGGGATCGCTCCCGGCGCGCCCCCTCTCCCGCGCTGGCGCTACGCCTTCTTCATCGGGCAGGTGTTGAGCCCGAGGAGCCTGTAGGCCGGGCAGACGCCCACCAGGCCGGTGACGAGCGGCACGAGGCCGATGAGCCCGAGGAGCGACTTCGGGCCGACGACGGTGAGGGACAGGATGGCCAGGCCGGCGATGACGCGGGTCGCGCGGTCGAGGGTGCCTTCGTTGATCATGGTCTGAAGCCTCCGTTGCCGTGAGAGAGGCACGGAGGCACCGGCAGGATTCACCGCCCAGCATCTTTCCTTCCGGGGCTCCTCCCAGGCCACCTTGCGGAATCCTCCCGCCCCCGCCATGACTCCCAGCAGCCGAGGGGACCGATGCTCGACGCCGAGGACGCCGCGCTGGAGACGACCGACGAGGCCCTGATCCGCCGGAGCGCCGCCGGCGACCGGGCCGCCTTCGACCAGCTGGTCGGGCGGCACGGCGACGCCCTCTACCGCTTCGCCGGCCGGCAGTGCGGCTCGGAGCGCGAGGCGGAGGACGCCCTGCAGGATGGGCTCCTCGCCGCGTGGCGCGGCGCCTCGACCTGGCGGGGCGAGGCCGCCGTGCGCACCTGGCTCTACCAGGTGGTGCTCCACGCCTGCCGCCGCCGCACCCGGCGCCGGTCCGGCGAGCCTGCCCACCACGATTCGGTCGAGGAGGCCGAGGGGCTGGCGGCCGACGACGTGAGCCCGGACGAGCGGGTGGCGGCGCGCCAGGCGGCGCGGGCGCTCGAGGCGGCGCTCGCCTCGCTGCCGGAGGAGGCCCGCGAGGTGCTGCTGCTGCGCGACGTCGAGGGGCTCTCGGGCGCGGAGGCCGCGGCGGTGCTGGGCGTCGGGCTGGCGGCGATGAAGAGCCGGCTCCACCGGGCCCGGCTCGACCTGAAGGAGCGCGTGGAGGCCGTGCTCGGCCGCCCGCTGGAGGCGTGACCATGGGGCAGATCCAGGGCGAGCGGGTGGTGGGC
>DASTGK010000502.1:0-3079 GCA_035719085.1 Anaeromyxobacteraceae bacterium | reverse complement strand
GGCGCTCCTGACGCGCCCCGACCTGCTCCTCCTCGACGAGCCCACGAACCACCTCGACGCCGACACGGTGGACTGGCTCGAGGAGGAGCTCGACGAGGTCCCGGGCGCGCTGCTCCTCGTCACCCACGATCGCTACTTCCTCGACGACCTGGTCGACCGGATCGTCGAGATCACGCCCGGCGCCGGCGTCACCAGCTACCCCGGCAACTACGAGGCCTACCTGGAGCAGAAGCTGGTGGCCGAGGAGCAGGCCGGCCTTGCGCAGCACAAGCGCGACCGCTGGATCGCCCAGGAGGTGGCCTGGCTCCGCCGCGGCCCGGAGGCGCGCCGCACCAAGTCGAAGGCGCGCATCGACCGGGCGCGCAAGCTCATGGCCGAGGCCGGCTTCACGCGCCCCAAGGTGGCCGACTTCAAGGTGGCCGAGCCGCCGCGCCTCTCGGCGGTGGTCATCGAGGCCGAGGGGCTCCGCAAGGCCTACGACGGCCGCCCGGTGCTGGCCGGCATCGACTTCCGGCTGCAGGCGGGCGAGCGCGTCGGCCTGGTGGGGCCGAACGGCGTCGGCAAGACCACCTTCCTGCGCGTGCTCCTCGGCGAGACGCCGGCCGACGCCGGCCAGGTGGTGACGGGGAAGCGCACGCGCGTCGCCTACTACGACCAGGGCCGGGCCGGCCTCGATCCGGAGCAGACGGTCTACGAGGCGGCCGGCGGCGGCGCGCCCGGCTGGCACCACCCAGGTGGCCGGGACGTGGATGCGGCTTCGCCGCGCCATGTCTCCTCGGCGGCTTCGGACTTCATCGACGTGGGCGGTCGGCGCGTGGCGCTGCGCGACTACCTCGACGACCTGCTCTTCCCGCCGGCGCTCCAGAAGCTGCAGGTGAAGGCGCTCTCCGGCGGCGAGCGGAACCGGCTGCTCCTCGCCCGCCTCTTCCTCGAGGGGGCCAACGTCCTCGTCCTCGACGAGCCGACCAACGACCTCGACCTCGTCACGCTCAACGTGCTCGAGCGGCTGCTCCTCGACTTCGGCGGCAGCGTGCTGCTCGTGACGCACGACCGGTACTTCCTCGACAAGGTGGCGACGTCGATCCTGGCGTTCGAGGGGGAGGGGAGGGCGGTCAGGTACCCGGGCAACTACGCCATGTACCGGCGGCTGAAGGAGCAGGCGGAGGCTGCCGCCGCGAGGACTTTTCC
The DNA here is from genome assembly GCA_035719085.1 of Anaeromyxobacteraceae bacterium. Lineage (GTDB taxonomy): Bacteria > Myxococcota > Myxococcia > Myxococcales > Anaeromyxobacteraceae > JADKCZ01. The sequence continues at coordinate 1,891 of DASTGK010000502.1, read as the reverse complement.
CTCTCCCCCACCGGGGGACAGGGCCGCTGCGAGAACTCCTCCCTCTCCCCCACCGGGGGAGAGGGCCGGGGTGAGGGGGCTGCCCACCGCCTCGGTCCCACCCCGCAAGCCCGGCAAGCTCTCCTTCAAGGAGCAGCGCGAGTACGACGGCATCGAGGCGGCCATCCAGGCGGCCGAGGAGAGGAAGGCCGCGCTCGAGGCGACGCTCGGCGACCCGGCCACCTACCAGAAGGACGGCGCCGCGGTGGCCGGGCTCCGGGCCGACCTCGAGGCGGCGACGGCCCAGGTGGAGCGGCTCTACGCGCGCTGGGAGGAACTAGAGACGATTCAGACCAGAGGTGGCACTCGCTAGCAGGTCGGTTCTATCGCACCTTGGCGCCGTACGCGCGGCCGAGGCCCTCCCGCCGACGTCGCTTGTCTTCCGCCCATACGGCTCTTCGTATGAGCAGTTCGCGCTGCCTTCTCGATAGTCGCCTCATCGATGCGTTTGCTCTGCGGAGAGCGATAGAGGTTTCCGTTTCGACCCGCTAGCATACGCTTCCCTCGGACGCCGCGACGGTATCTTTCGGTGAACCTCGGTACCTGTATCCGCGATGCCGCCTCGGAGTGCGAGTTGGGCGGCAACTAAATGCCGAGGTTGCTCGAGAGGAACGCCGCAGCGAATTTAGTGGCGGCGAACGCCCGCCGGGATCACCGCGATCCCGAACCATGTGACGGGCCTAAGTTGAAGTCGACGCCGGCACCAGCGCGAAGCCGAGCGCCGCCGCGTTCTGGCGCACGCGGTCGTCGCAGCTGGCCACGTCGAGGCCGCCGAGCTCGTCGTCGAGCACGCGCAACGACGCCAGGTGGAGGGCGTCGAGCGAGCGGACCGGCTCGACGGGGAAGTCCTCCCGAGCGCGGCGGAGCACCTCGTCCGCCAGGGCGATCGTGTCGCACGAGCGCTCGAAGGCCACGAGCTGTCGCTCGGCTTCGCGTGCTTCGCGGGCGTCGAGCCGTCGCTCTCGCCGTGCCCGGGAGATGGCCCTGGCCGCCTCCACGAACGTGAGGGCGGAGGTGACCAGCCCTTCGCCGGAGAGCTCCGGCCTCAACGACTCGTCCCCGTCGAGGAGCACGCGCAGGAGAGCGCTCGTCTCGACGTATCGGCGGCGGCTCACTCGCCCCGCTCCGCGTCGAGCAGCTCCTGCGACGTACCTCGCCGCAGCCGGATGCGCGGGGCGGCGGCCCAGTCGACCGAGCCGGGCGCCGCCGCCGGCCTGATGAGATCGCGCTCGACGAGCCGGTGGTACCTGAGGTCGTCGGGCGACGCGCTGCGCTCGGCAGCCCCCGGCGGACGGAGCTCGGCGACCACGCGGCCTCGGTCCGTGACGAGCACGACGTCGCCGCGGGCTACGTCGCGCAGGTACCCGCTCAGGTGAGCCTTGAGGTCGCGGACGCCGGCGGTTTTCATGGCCGGAATGTAGTCACGTGTGACTACAGCGTCAACCAGCCCCCGGCTCGCCGTCCCGCTTCCGCTGCGACCGCGGGTGGTCGGGTGGCCAGACGGGCGACGGGACGACGCCGTCCTCGAAGCTCACCTTGCCGGCGAGGATGCAGCCCTTCATGCCGGGCCGGCAGTAGGCGCCGTCCAGCTTGCCGCAGAGGCCGTTCCGGTCGTACCGGCAGCTCCAGCTGCTCATGCCGTGCTCCTCGCGCGAAGGGCGAGAGCGTAGGCGTTCGCGCACACCCGGCGCAAGCGGGCCCCCGGCGGGAGCCCCTGGGCGACGGCCCACCGCGCCGGCCGGGTCGAGGGTATGCTGCCGCGCCATGCGTGACCGCGCCTACGACACCGTCCCCTTCAAGGCCAGCGAGATCGAGCACCGCTACGGCCCCAACGTCCACATCCTGGCCAACC
>DASTGK010000501.1:0-6894 GCA_035719085.1 Anaeromyxobacteraceae bacterium | reverse complement strand
GGGCGCGTGACGCGCATCGTGGCCGGGAGCGCGCGCGGCCGGCGGCTGCGCGTGCCCGGCGGGCTCGGCACGCGCCCGACGAGCGAGAAGGTGCGCGGCGCCGTCTTCAACGTCCTCGGGCAGTTCTTCGAGGGGGGCGCGGTGCTCGACCTCTACGCCGGCAGCGGGGCGCTGGCGCTCGAGGCGCTCTCGCGCGGCTGCGAGCGGGCGCTCTGCGTCGAGGCCGACCGGGGCGCCGCCGACGTCATCCGCGCCAACGCCGCGGCGCTCGGCTTCGCCGACCGGGTCGAGGTGCGCCAGGGGCGGGTGGAGGCGCTCCTGCCGCGGCTGCCGTCCGGCTTCGCGCTCGCCTTCGTCGATCCGCCGTACGCCGAGGGGCCTGGCGCGGCGCTCCTCGGGCTCGGCGCGCTCCTGGCGCCGGGCGGCCTCGCGGTGGCCGAGCACGACGCCAAGGCGCCGCCCGCCGACCGGATCGGGCCGCTCGCGCTCGTCGACCGGCGGAGCTGGGGCGGCACCGGGATCTCGATCTACCGGCGCGACTGAGCCATACTCCGCGCCCCTATGGGCCGAGTCGCCATCTACCCCGGCAGCTTCGATCCGCTCACCAACGGCCACGTCGCCATCATCCAGCGCGGCCTCAACGTGTTCGACCGGCTGGTGGTGGCGGTCGCCAACAACCCGCAGAAGAAGCCGCTCTTCACCGCGGACGAGCGGCGCGCGCTCATCCTCGACGCGCTGGGCCACGACCCGCGCGTCGAGGTCGACGCCTTCGGCGGCCTCATGGTCGAGTACGCGCGGCGGCGGGGCATCCACACCGTGCTGCGCGGGCTGCGGGCCGTCTCGGACTTCGAGTACGAGTTCCAGCTCGCCAACATGAACCGCAAGCTGATGCCGGAGTTCGAGTCGGTCTTCGTCATGACCGGCGAGGACTACTTCTACGTCTCCTCGCAGCTGGTGCGCGAGGTGGCCACCTTCGGCGGCGACGTGACCGGGCTCGTGCCGGCCAACGTGGCGGCGGCGCTCGCCAAGAAGCTGCCCCAGCGCTGAAGTCGCCCCCTCACGGGCCGTCCGTGCTAGCCTCGGCGGCCGATGGCACCCGCACCGCGTGAGGTCTGGGGCGACCTGGCCGCCACCGCCTTCGTCGAGGCGAGCGTCCTCTTCAGGTCGCTCGACCCCGAGGCGCGGCGCGACATCCTGCAGCTGGCCCGCTCCGAGGGCTACGCCGCCGGCGAGCCGATCGCCGATCCGGCGCAGGAGGAGCGGCTCCTGCTGGTGCGCGAGGGGAGCGCCTCGGTGCTCCTGCCGCGCGACGGCGGCGAGGTCGAGGCGGCGGTGCTGGAGCGCGGCGCCTTCTTCGGCGAGGAGCGGGTGCTCGGCGAGCCGCTGGCGGCGCGCCTGGTGGCCCGCTCCGACGTCGAGCTGGTCGCCTTCCCGGCGCCGGTGGTGGCCGCCCTCTCGGAGCGCTTCCCGCGCGTCAAGAAGCTGCTCGAGGCGGTGGCCGCGGCCCGCCGGAAGGACGCGGCGCAGCGGCTCGGCGGGTAGGCCGGGGCGGGCGGCGAGCGGGTCGCGAGGAGCCTCCCTCCCGGGGGGCGAGCGCGGTCCGTTTTGTGCTAGGGTGCCCGACCCATGCCGCGCCGCACCGACATCAAGAAGATCATGATCTGCGGGTCTGGCCCCATCGTCATCGGGCAGGCCTGCGAGTTCGACTACTCCGGGACCCAGGCCTGCAAGGCCCTCAAGGAAGAGGGCTACCAGATCGTCCTGCTCAACTCGAACCCCGCGACGATCATGACGGATCCGGGCTTCGCCGACCGGACCTACGTCGAGCCGATGACCCCGGACGTCGCCGAGCAGATCATCGCCCGCGAGAAGCCGGACGTGCTCCTGCCGACGCTCGGCGGTCAGACCGCCCTCAACCTGGCGGTGGCCCTCGCCAAGAACGGCGCCCTGAAGCGCCACGGGGTCGAGCTGATCGGCGCCCAGCTGGAGTCGATCGAGAAGGCCGAGGACCGGCTCCTCTTCAAGGAGGCGATGAAGCGGGTCGGCGTGGAGATGCCGAAGAGCGGCTACGCCACCTCCTGGGAGGAGGCCTCGGCCATCGCCAGCGACATCGGCTTCCCCATCATCATCCGCCCCAGCTTCACCATGGGCGGGGAGGGGGGCGGCGTCGCCTACAACCGCGAGGAGTTCGAGCCGATGGCGCGGCGCGCCCTCACGCTCTCCCCCACCCACACCATCCTCTGCGAGGAGTCGATCATCGGGTGGAAGGAGTACGAGCTGGAGGTGATGCGCGACAAGCACGACAACGTCGTCATCATCTGCTCCATCGAGAACTTCGACCCGATGGGCGTCCACACGGGCGACTCCATCACCGTGGCCCCGGCCCAGACGCTCACCGACAAGGAGTACCAGGTGATGCGCGACGCCGCGGTCCGCATCATCCGCGAGATCGGCGTCGACACCGGCGGCTCCAACATCCAGTTCGGCGTGCACCCGCGCACCGGCCGGCTCGTCGTCATCGAGATGAACCCGCGCGTCTCGCGCTCCTCGGCGCTCGCCTCCAAGGCCACCGGGTTCCCCATCGCCAAGATCGCCGCCAAGCTGGCGGTCGGCTACACGCTCGACGAGATCAAGAACGACATCACCCGCTACACCCCGGCCTCCTTCGAGCCGACCATCGACTACGTGGTCACCAAGGTGCCGCGCTTCGCCTTCGAGAAGTTCCGCGGAGCGGACGACGTCCTCACCACCGCCATGAAGTCGGTCGGCGAGGTGATGGCCATGGGGCGCACCTTCCAGGAGTCGCTGCAGAAGGCGGTGCGCGGCCTGGAGATCGACCGCTGCGGCTTCGAGTCGCCGCTCAAGAAGAGGCCGGGCGAGCCCTACACCGCCGCCGAGAAGGCCAAGGTGGACGCCGAGGTCCGGGTGCCGCGCGCCCACCGGCTCTTCTGGGTGGCCGAGGGCTTCCGCGCCGGGATGACGGTGGAGGAGCTCTACGCCGCCACCTTCATCGACCCGTGGTTCCTGCGGGCCATCGAGGGGATCGTCGCCGCCGAGGCGGGCCTGGCCGCCGGCCTGCCGCAGGGGCGCGACGCCTGGTACGCCGTGAAGCGGATGGGCTTCTCCGACAAGCGGATCGCCCAGCTGGCCGGCGCCACCGAGAAGGCCGCCCGCGAGGCCCGCTGGGCCGCCGGCGTGCGCCCGGTCTACAAGCGGGTGGACACCTGCGCCGCCGAGTTCGAGGCGCACACGCCCTACCTCTACTCGACGTACGAGGAGGAGTGCGAGGCGGCGCCCACCAAGGCCGACAAGGTGATGATCCTGGGCGGCGGGCCCAACCGCATCGGCCAGGGCATCGAGTTCGACTACTGCTGCGTCCACGCCTCCTTCGCGCTCACGAAGGCCGGGTTCGAGACCATCATGGTCAACTGCAACCCGGAGACGGTCTCCACCGACTACGACACGAGCGACCGGCTCTACTTCGAGCCGCTCACGCTCGAGGACGTGCTCGAGATCGTCCACAAGGAGCAGCCCAAGGGGCTCATCGTCCAGTACGGCGGCCAGACGCCGCTCAAGCTGGCGGTGCCGCTCCACGAGCTGGGCGTGCCCATCTTCGGCACCAGCCCCGACGCCATCGACCGGGCCGAGGATCGCGAGCGGTTCGCCGCCATGATCGAGAAGCTCGGCCTGCGCCAGCCGCAGAACGGCGTGGCCCGCTCGGCCGACGAGGCCTTCGCCGTGGCGCGCCGCATCGGCTACCCGGTCATGGTCCGCCCGTCCTACGTGCTCGGCGGCCGCGCCATGGAGGTGGTCTACGACGACGCCGACCTGCAGGGCTACCTGACCGACGCGGTGCAGGCCTCCAACGAGCGGCCGGTGCTCATCGACCGGTTCCTCAAGGACGCCGCCGAGGTGGACGTCGACGTCGTCTCCGACGGCAAGGACGTGGTGGTGGGCGGCGTCATGGAGCACATCGAGGAGGCCGGCATCCACTCCGGCGACTCGGCCTGCTCGCTGCCGCCCTTCAGCCTCTCGCCCGATCTCGTCGCCGAGATCGAGCGCCAGTCCATCGCCATGGCCCGCGAGCTGGGCGTGGTCGGCCTCATGAACGTGCAGTTCGCCATCCAGGGCAAGGACGTCTACGTCCTCGAGGTCAACCCGCGCGCCAGCCGCACCGTCCCCTTCGTGGGCAAGGCCACCGGGCTGCCGCTCGCCAAGGCGGGGGCGCTCTGCATGGTGGGCAAGACGCTGGCCGAGGCCGGCATCACGGGCTCGGCCCGCCCGACCCACACCTGCGTGAAGGAGGCAGTCTTCCCGTTCGCCCGCTTCCGCGGCGTCGACACGGTGCTGGGACCCGAGATGCGCTCCACCGGCGAGGTGATGGGCGTGGACCAGGACTTCGCCCGCGCCTTCTTCAAGTCGCAGGCGGCGGCCGGCAACACGCTCCCGACCGGCGGCGCCGGCAAGCGGGCCTTCGTCTCGGTGCGCGACCGCGACAAGGAGGCGATCGTCGAGGTGACGCGGCGGCTCGTGGCCCTCGGCTTCGAGGTGCTCTCCACCGCCGGCACGCACGCCTTCCTGGGCGCGCGCGGCATCCCGTCGACGCTGGTGAAGAAGGTGAAGGAGGGGCGGCCGTCGATCGTCGACCGGATCAAGGACGGCGACGTCCACTTCGTCATCAACACCACCGACGGCAAGCGCGAGGTCTCCGACAGCTTCTCCATCCGCCGCGAGACGCTGATGAAGGGGCTGCCGTACTTCACGACCCTCACCGGCATCCGCGCCGGCGTGGCGGCCATGGAGGCGGCGCACGGCGGCAAGCTGGGCGTCCGGTCGCTGCAGGAGTACCACGGGCTCCCTGCGGCCCGTTGACATGGGCGGCCGGGTTCTCTAGGAATCGAAGTTCACAGCGCGGCCGTCCCCGGCTCCGGGGTCGGCCGCCGGTCTTTTTTCGGGGAAGGGTGTCGAGATGTCCGATCGCGTGCCGATGACCAAGTCCGGGCTGGTGCGGCTCAAGGACGAGCTGAAGCGGCTCAAGGCCGTCGAGCGGCCCAAGATCGTGAAGGAGATCGCCGAGGCGCGCGCCCACGGCGACATCTCCGAGAACGCCGAGTACCACGCCGCCAAGGAGAAGCAGTCCCACATCGAGGGGCGCATCCTCCAGGTGGAGCACTGGATCGCCTCGGCCGAGGTCATCGACGTCACCAAGCACGCCGGCGACCGCGTCGTCTTCGGCGCCACGGTCACGCTCGAGGACACCGACTCGGGCGACGAGGTCCGGTACCGGATCGTCGGCGAGCTGGAGGCCGAGCTGAAGCTCGGGAAGATCAGCGTCACCTCGCCCATCGCGCGCGCCCTCATCGGCCGCAGCGAGGGGGACGCCGTCACCGTGCGCACGCCCGGGGGCGAGCGCGAGTACGAGATCCAGCGCATCGAGTTCATCGAGGACGCGGTCTCGGAGTCGGAGTGATCCGGTAGGCTGGGCCCGTGGACCCACGGGACGGCCAACCCCAGAGCACCCACGCGGGCAACGCGGCGGCCCAGGCGCTCCTCGCGCTGGTGCCGCCGCTGCGCTTCGCGGTGAAGGACGGCTTCGCCGGGCTCTCCCGCCTGGCCGGGTTCGGCGACACCATCCGGGGCGCGGTGGAGCGGGCGCGCGCGCTCGGCGCCGCCGACACGCCGGCCCTGCGGGCGCTCTCGCTGGAGGGCGAGGGGTTCGACGGGCTGCCGGCCGGCGAGCGGCGGAGCGCGGCCGGGCGGATCGCCGTCCACCTGGCGGCGCTCGTCCCGGTGCCGCCGGAGATCGCCGCGGTGGCGAGGGTGGCGAAGGCGGAGCTGGTGGGTAGGACCCGGTCAGCGCCGGTACCTGCCCCCTCACCCCGGCCCTCTCCCCCGGTGGGGGAGAGGGAGTTGAAGGCGGCGACCCCGGTGGGGGAGAGGGAGGTGAAGTCATCGGAGGGAGAGGCGCTCGCCGTACCCGAGCCGCAGACGGCGGAGGAGCGCGCCGCGCGTCGCAAGGCGCTCTCCGCGCCGCTCGCCTCGCTGCCGCGCGCCCACCCGGCGCCGCGGGCGCTGCTCGAGGAGCGCGGCCGCCCCGACATCGACCAGGCGCTCGAGCTCTGGCCCCGCGCCTGGCAGGACCGGACGCGGGTGCGGCGCGTGCGCGAGCTGGCCTTCGGCGAGGAGGGGATCGTCCTCGCCACCGTCAAGTCGGCCCGCTCGCGGCGCATGCGCAACGGCCGGGCGCTGCTCGAGGTGGCCGTGGCCGACGAGACCGGCGGCCTGCAGCTCGTCTTCTTCAACGCGCCGCCCTGGAAGGAGAAGCAGCTCGCGCCGGGCGACACGGTGCTCTGCTCCGGCAAGGTGACCGAGGGGTTCGGCGGCCGCCGGCAGATGACGCAGCCGGAGGTGGAGAAGCACCAGCCGGGCGACTCGGCCAACTTCGGGCGCATCGTCCCCATCTACCCGGGACCGGCCGACTGGCAGCACCCGGCGCTCCGCAAGCTGATGAAGCGGCTCTGCGACGAGCTGGCCCCGCTGGCGGTCGACGACCTGCCGGCGCCGGTGCGGGCGCGGCGCGGGCTGCTCGGCCGCGGCGAGGCGCTGCGGCAGGCCCATTTCCCGCCGGCCGGCACCGACCTCGCCGCCGCCGCGGCGCGGGCCACGGCGCCCTTCCGCCGGCTGGTCTTCGAGGAGCTCTTCGTCCTGCAGCTCGCCCTGGCGCGCCGCCGCCCGGGGGTGAAGGTCGAGGCCGGCATCGCCTTCGAGACCGGGCCGGAGGCGCTCGACCGGGCGCTGGCCCGGCTGCCGTTCGAGCTCACCGGCTCGCAGCGCAAGGTGCTCGGCGAGATCGCCCGCGACATGGGGCGGCCCGAGCCGATGAACCGGCTGCTG
>DASTGK010000500.1:0-3410 GCA_035719085.1 Anaeromyxobacteraceae bacterium | reverse complement strand
TCCCGCGAGGACCAAGTCTCTGGATCGCGGGCGGCCGAGCCGCGCTACCATCCCCCTCCCATGCGCCACCACCTCCTGCTCGCCCTCCCCCTCCTCGCCGCCTGCGGCGGCCCGGTCCGCGTCGATCTCGATCCCGCCTCGGTGAAGCTCTTCGGCCGCGGCCAGACCGCGCTCGTCCACGCCACGCCGCGGGACAAGGGCGGCAAGGCGAGCCCCGAGCACGCCTGCGCCTGGACCTCGTCCGACCCCAAGGTGGCGACCGTGTCGGCCAAGCAGAACGACGCCACCGTCACCGCGGCCGGCCCCGGCGCCGCCACCGTCACCTGCGCCATCGGCGAGGTGAAGGCGGAGCTGACCGTCGCGGTCCGCACCGTGGCCCGCGTCACCGCCTCGCCCGCGCTGGTGAAGCTCGAGCTGGCCGACGACCGGGCGCCGGTGGCGCTGCAGGTGCAGGTCTTCGACGACGAGGGGGCGCCGGTGGCGGGGCGCATCGCCTTCACGCGCTGCCAGGACGAGGAGATCTGCCGCGGCGACGCGCGCGGCCAGCTCTGGGCCGTCGGCCCCGGCAAGACCACGGCGCTGGTCGAGGTGCAGGGCGCGACCACCTCCGTGGCGGTCGAGGTGAAGGACGTCCGCACCGACCTGACGAAGCCCGAGATCCTGAAGAAGGGCTACATGGAGGACCTGGAGAAGAAGGTGCAGAAGCAGCAGGCGGCCGAGGCCGCGGCCGCCGCCAAGGCGGCCAAGGCGGCCCGCGGGCCGTGACCCGGCGGCTCTACGCCGCGGCGGCGCCCCTCGCCCTCCTCGCCGCCTGCTCCTACTACGAGGTGCCCCGCTTCGACGCGCCGCAGGCGCTCGGCGGCGTGGTGGTGCCAGCGGCCACGCTGGAGCGCGGCGCCCGCGCCTACATGCGGGCCTGCCGCCCCTGCCACGGCCACCTCGGCGACGGGAAGGGGCCGCAGGCGGTGGGCATGTGGCCGCCGCCGCGCGACCTGCGGCTCGGCGTCGTGGCCTACGGCTCGGTGCCGGCCGGCAGCCTCTGGCGCGACGAGGACGTGGTCCGCATCGTCCGCGCCGGCCTCGCCGGCACCGGCATGCGCGCCTGGGGCGACGTCTCCGACGAGGACCTCCTCGCCGTCGTCCAGTTCGTGAAGACGCTCGCGCCCCGCTTCCGCGCCGAGGTCCCTGCCGAGCCGGTGGCCAGCTCGCCCGACCCGTGGGCCGGCCGCGAGGCCCAGGCGGCGGCGCGCGGGCGGGCGCTCTACCACGGCCTGGCCCGCTGCCAGGCCTGCCACCCGGCCTACGCCACGCCCGGCGAGATCGGCGCCTTCGCCCGCGCCGCCGGCGTGGTGGCCGAGCCGCGCGCCGACGCCGGCCGCCCGCTCCGCGTCGCCTCCGACTTCGGCCGGCTGCTCGAGGCGACCGACTTCCGCGCGGGGCCGCTGCGCGCCGTGCGCGAGGGGCACCGGGGCGAGGACCTCTACCGGGCCATCGCCGCCGGCCTCGGGGGCACCGCCATGCCGACGTGGAAGGGGGTCCTCCCGGAGGAGGACCTCTGGGCGCTCGTCCACTACGTGGACGCGCTGTCGCGCGGGGCGGGCCCGGGCGCCCTCGCCCCGTAGCCGCTACTTCTTGTTGGCGTCGACGAGCGCCTTGGCCGCGCCGGCCTGCGCGCCGCGCGGGCAGAGCTGCACGTAGCGCTGCAGCCGGCCGAGCGCCGCCTCGCGCGCCGTGGCCGCCTCGTCGCCGTGGGCCCGCGCCGCCGCGTCGAGGCCGAGCTTGCCGGCGCCCCAGAGGGCCTCGCAGCCGGCCGGGTCCTTGTCGAGCGCCTTCACGTAGAGCGGGAAGAGCACCTCGGGCTTGGCGCCGCGCGACCGCTCGGTCTCGGCCATCTCGACGTAGGCCTGGGCCGCGCCACCCGGGCTCCCCTGCCCGTACTCGGTGATGGCGAGGTCGAGCTCGGCGAGCGCCTGCGGCACGTTCTTCTGGTCGCGCAGGAGCCGCGCCAGCGCCACGCGGGCGTCGGGGTACGGCTTGCCGAGCTGGATGGAGCGCTCGTACTGGCCGCGGGCGCGGTCGGCGTCGCCGTGGGCCTTGTAGGCGTCGCCGAGCAGGAGCGCGATGCGCGGGTGGTCGCCGGCGCGGGCGGTGGCCTTCTGCAAGAGCTCCACCGCCTTCTGGGCGCCGCCGTCGGTGGCGAGCAGCGCCCGCGTCAGGTCGACGTAGAAGGCGAGCCGCTTGCCGTCGCCGTTGACCGCCCGCTGGATCGAGGCGACCGCCCCGGCGGCGTCGCCGTCGCGCAGCATGCGGCGCCCGATGAGCCAGGGCAGGTCCGGGCTCTGCGGGTCGAGCTCCACCGCCTTCTTCTCGTCGGCCGCCCCCTCCGCCGGCTTGCCCTGGGCGAAGAGGATCGAGCCGCGGATGGCGAGGGCCAGGGCCTGCTGGCGCGGGGAGGCGTCGCCGCCGGCGAGCGCCAGCTGCACGTGCTGCGCCGCCTGGTCGTAGAGGCCGCGGTCGAGCAGGAGCAGCGCCCGGCCCAGGAGCGAGGGGACGTGGTCCTTCTGGAGCCGCAGCGCCAGCTGGTAGATCGACTCGGCCTGCTGCTCGTAGCCCTCGCCGCGCCGCCGGTACTGCTCGGCCAGCATCTGGGCGATGCGCACGTCGTTCGGGTTGGTCTTCTGGGCGCGGACCAGCCACTCCTTGGCGCCGTCGAGGTCGCCCGAGCCCATGAGCAGGACGCCGAGCGTCCCGGTGAGCAGCGCCGTCTGGCGCGCCGGGTCCTCGAGCGTGGACTTGAGCTCGGAGATGGCGGCCGGACCGTTGCCGGCGGCGGCGCTCAGGTAGGCCTCGGCGGCGTAGAGGTGCGAGTGGGGCTGGCCCAGCTTGTGGGCCGCGTCCACGTTGCGCATCGCCTCGGCCTTCACCTGGTCGCCCTCGGCGTGCTCCGTGGCGCGGATGGCGTCGACGTAGGCGAGGAAGGCGTGGCCCGCGAGCGAGCCGTCGTCGATGGCCAGGATGGCGCCGGCCTTCTCGGCGGCGCCCCGGTAGGCGGAGAAGGAGTCCCTCGAGATGAGCTCCTGCGTCTCCTTGAGCAGCTTGTCGATGGTCTCGATCTTCTCCTTGCGCGCCTTGGAGAAGACGGCCCAGCCGCCGAGCGCCGCGGCCAGCACCAGGAAGAGGCCGATGGTGGTGAAGACCGTCGCCTTGGAGCCCTTCTTGCGCTGCGGCCGGCCCTGGGCGTCGAGGGTGAAGGTCTGGGTGGCGTACTTCTCGGCCAGCTGCGCCGCGTAGGCGTCGCCGGCGGCGCGGCGGGCCGGCACCGGCGTCGGGATGGGCTGCTCCACCGGGGCGCGGGCCGGCGCGCGGCCAGGGGCCGGCGCCGCGGGCGGATCGAAGGCGGCCGTGGCCAC
>DASTGK010000499.1:0-4918 GCA_035719085.1 Anaeromyxobacteraceae bacterium | reverse complement strand
GGAAGAAGGGGTAGCTCGCCGCACCCGAACCCGCACCCGCACCCGAACCCGTCTCCAAGGCCTTCGGCTACCTGCGGACGGGTCCGGCGTTTGCGGGCCTGGACCGTTGCAGCCCGTCGATCGCCTCGAGCGTCTCGAGCGCACCGGCCTTGCGCAGCGCCTCCCGCAGCGCCTCCACGTGGGCGGGCGACCGTCGCGCCGCGAAGAGGTACGCGAACTCCAGCGCGTGCGGCTCCGGCTGGCGAGCGATACCGCGCAGGATCTCGGTGAACTCGGCCATGGGCAGCTTCTCCAGGCCTGGCATGGCCAGGATGACGAAGCCGCCCCGCTCCGACGCGAAGATCGCCACGAGGTCCGAGGCCACCTCCTTCGCGAGCTCCGGGTCGAGCCTCCCCACGGCGTCGGCGCGAAGCAGGCGCTCCAGGTCCGGAGGATCGGCCGGACCGCTGCGCCAGGCCTGGCGCAGGAGCGCGGCGTCCGCCATGCGCTTCTCCGACACGACCACCCACCCGATCATCCGCTCCCGGCTGTCGCTTGATGTCAGCAACTCCACGACCTCGGCTCGGGTCGGCGCGTCCGCGCGAGCCAGGGCGTCGAATGAGCGGTGCATCCTTTCGTAACCCGGGCCGACCGCGTCCGAATAGCTCGCGGAGGGGGCCTGCTCGAACTCTGCCACGATCGCCGACGCCGCCTTCCGCCACGGCGGCTCGGCCGCCAGGGCGGGGCCTGCGCCGAGCGAGATGGCCAGGAGAGCTTGGACCACGGCGATGTGCATGCGGGCCCTCTCCGTCGGAACGCGCCCCGCGCTAACGGCTTCACGACCCGTCCGATAGGCTAACGGCGAGCATCCCGCGTTGTGACGCAGCCAGGAAGGTACCCGGTGGGTCTGTGCGCGCACGGCGCGACGAGGGTTCCAACGCCAGGCACCCCAGCCCGCGGGCCTCCACGCAAGGCGAGGTGAGTGCTCCCGTCGGCCGCCGCGCAGCGGAAGGAGGGGCAGCTCGCCGAACCCGCACCCGAACCCGAACCCGAGGGCCGTGCCCGTGGCCCGTGGCCCAGCCGTTCCGTGCCCGAGCGCCCGGAGCAGGGCGGCTCACGGAAAAGCGGGGCACGGCTCACGGCGCCACGGGACTCACGGAGACGGGGCACGCGTTCGGGTTCGGGTTCGGATGCGGGTTCGGGATCGGGATCAACCGCCCGTCTCCAAGGCTTTCACCAGCACCGCCGTCTCGCGCGGCGGCGAGGCTGGGTCGGCATCGGGCAGCCGACCGGCGCTCGCGCAGCGCCGCGCGCAACCGCTCGCCCTCGGCGAAGCCTCGCAGCGTCGCGGCGAGCGCGGCGGCTCCGCCGTCGCGGTCAGGGCCAGCAGGAGCAGCGCGAGATGGTGTGGCACGTGGGCCTCCGGTTGCACGCTCAGCGCGGCAGCATCAGCTCCTCGGCCCTCGACTTGTCGGCGGCGCTCAGCCGGTAGGTCGGGGACACCTTCACGGTCAGGTACCTGAGGTCGCCCGACGTCGCGTCGTAGAGCCAGCGGCCGTGGCCCGGCGCGTCTCCGAAGATGTCGATGCGGTGCGTCCAGCGCCCGCTCTCACGCTGGGACTCGATTCGCTCGGCGCGGCCGAGGCAGGCGAGGAGCGCGTCGAGCTCCGCCCGACCGTCGACGGTCCTCGACCGTGGCCCGCTCGACTCCACGACTCGGACCTCGTGGACCCGCGGCGCCTCCCAGAGGTGCGCTGCCGTGGATCCCGTCAGGCAGGCCTGGGCGCAGAGTGAGAGGAGCGCGATGCTCGCCGCTGCCACGCCGCGGAGCTGACCTTGCCCTCGTGAGCTCACTCACCCTCCTGACGGCTGACGCGGAGCATCCCGCGTTGTGACGCAGCCAGGAAGGTACCCTGCGGGTCTGTGCGCGCCGCCGGCGCAGCGAGGCTTCGTCTGGCGAGGCTTGGCGTGGCGTTGCTTCACCCCGTCTCACCCCTGATCATTCGCCACTTCGTCTAAGGCCAACATCGGATGCCACCCGCCTTCCGCGCCCGAGCGCCCACGAGGGCGCGGCCGAGAAGCGGCGGCGAGGAGGGTGGCTGGCGGGCCGGCGCGCTCGTCTCCGGTCGACGTCGTCGAGCTGCGGCCGTCGCCAGGGAAGCGGCGCCGCCCGTTCGAGACGTCTCCGCGTGATCGGTTCACGGGGAACGCAGGGGCGCGGGCAGGTCCGCGGGCTGATGCTCGAAGGCGTCGCCGCGGCGACGGCCGAGCAGGAAGTGGCCGCCCCGTTCACCCCGGCGCATGTGCGGACGAGCAGCTTCCGCCAGGAGGAGCACTTTCACCCGTCTGGGGCTCCCGGCGGAACTGGTCCATGAATTCGCGCCCGAAGGCCTGCTCGGCGTGAAGCCTGTTGTGACGCGCGCAGGTCAATCGAAGGTTCTCGGCCGTCGCCGGGCCTCCGAGCGCCGCAGCCACGATGTGGTCCACCTCGAGCCGCCACCGGCTCCCGCAGCGGTGGCCGTCGGGGCCGATCCAGGCACAACAGCCCCCGTCCCTCTTCCAGACCTGCCTCCGCACCTCGGCCGGGACGTGCTCGCGCTCCGCGCTCGCCGGGGTTGAGGCCGGAGGTGACGCGGGCGGTGAGGCCGGCGCCTTCTTCGTCGGCTTGCGGACCGGCCCGACGGCGCCCCGCCGCTTTCCATGCTTCTCGATGGCGCACTGCACCGCCTCGCGCAGCACGGCCGCGAGGTCGCCGCCCGGCACCTTGTGCGAGAGGAGTTCGGTGAGCCGGTCGAGCTCCTCCTTGAAAGCGGCGTCGACGGTCACCCGGAGCGACCAGGTCTCGGCCGCCACCGGGCGCACGGTGGGGCGGGTCGTCGCCGAAGCAGGGGCCGGAACGAGCGTCTCGGGCGCTGGCGCCCGGAGCGCCAGGAGCTCCGGCGACGAGCTCGAAACCCCGGGGCTAGAGGCCGGCTCGGGCGACGGGAGCACCAGGGCCGTGGCCGTGGCATCGCGCTCGGGCAGCCGGCGCACGCCGTCCTTTGGCGCGGCGCGGGGCCGGAGCGCGACGACGAACTGCTCCACCTCGGCCTTCGACTTGTACGCGGTCCGCGAGACCAGCTCTGCGGCGTTCGCCTCGGTCAGGATCGGATCGAGGAGCGCCACGGTCGTGAGGCAAAGGCGGCCATCCCGGAGCGGCGCGGCGAGGTCGGGCAGCCGGCGAAGGGCCCGCATGGCCTGGATACGGCGCCAGGCGGCGCCCTCGCGCAGGTGGAGGGCGTTGCGGCAGTACGCCCAGAGCGAGCCATAGCCGGCCGCGAGCCAGGCCTCGCGCCGATCGTACTCCGCGAGGTGGTGGAGGAACTCGACCTGGACGGCGCGCTCGTCGCCAGCCAGCTCGGCGAGGCGGTGGGCGAGGGCGGCGTCGGCGAGCAAGGCGGGAGCGGTGGCTGGCATGCGGTGCACCTCCGGTGATGTTCTCCATTGGTAACATGGAGATTTCGGCCCTCCGGGAAGGCCCCTGGCCGCCTCGCCAGCGCGTTCGTGCGACGGGGAGGCGCGCTCGCCCTAAACTCGTCGCGCGTGTGCTGCACGACCCGCTGCGCGCTCACACGGGCCATCCTCGCCGCGCGCCGCGCCACGTCGTCGAATCATGCGAGGATCGCGTCAAGCACGAATTTCACTCCCCGTTGGGTGTCGCCTCGAGCTCCCCGTAGACCGATCACGCGGAGGCGTCTCGAACGCGACGGTGCCGCTGCCCTGGCGACGGCCGCGCAACGGAGCCGCCGACGCACCGCGGCGACGCGCGGCCGGCCAGGCACCCCCTCGCTGCCGCCTCTCCGTGGCCCTCGGCAAGCGCTTGGGCGCGCGGAGGCCCGGCGCGAGCCGCGGCGCGGACGTCACGAAGTGATGAATCGTGAGCCCAGTGGGGAGAAGGAGACTGGGAGTAGGTGCTCCTGCCGGCCGCCGCATCGCCCGTCTTCGCAGCGCCCGCCCGGCCGCCGCGACCAGGGCCCGCCGCGGGTGGCGCAGCCGCCTCGCGGAGCGGCGCCAGAAGGACAGCGACCGCCTCGGCGCCCCGCGGACACCCCGGAATAGGGGGTAGCTCGCCGAACCCGGCCCGAACCCGAACCCGAACCCGAACCCGAACCCGACGGCCGTGCCCGTGGCCCGTGGCCCGTGGACCGGTGTTCCGTGCCCGTGCCCGAGCGCCCGGGGCAGGGCGGCTCACGGATGAGCGGGGCACGGCTCACGGCGCCACGGAACTCACGGAGACGGGGCACGCGTTCGGGTGCGGGTTCGGGTTCGGGATCAACCACCCGTCTCCAAGGCCTTCGGCTACCTGCCGACGGGTCCGGCGTCCGCGGGCCTGGACCGCTGCAGCGCGTCGATCGCCTCGAGCGCCGGGAGCGCACCGGCCCTGCGCAGCGCGGCCCGGAGCGCCTCCACGTGGGCGGGCGACCTGGTAGCTCGCCGAACCCGAACCCGAACCCGAGGGCCGTGCCCGTGGCCCGTGGCCCGGCTGTTCCGTGCCCTTGCCCTAGCGCCCGGGACAGGACGGCTCACGGATAAGCGGGGCACGGCTCACGGCGCCACGGAGACGGGGCACGCGTTCGGGTTCGGGTTCGGGTTCGGGATCAGCCACCCGTCCCCGGCCCTCTCCCCTGGGGGAGAGGGAGGGGATCTTTGGTGACCGCGGGGGAGAGAGAGATGGAGAGCGAGTGCTCCAGCTGGCCGTCCCATCGACACGCCCGTCCTCGCGGCGCCCGCCCAGCCGCCGCGACCACGGCTCGCCACGGGTGGCGCAGCCGCCTCGCGGAGCGGCGCCGCGGGGTCAGCGTCCGCCTCGGCGCGCCCCGGGCACCCGCGCGCGCCGGCAGCTGTCCGCAGCTCCGCGTCGCGAAGCGATGCGCGGAGCAAGTTCTGCCGGCGCGCCGAC